>NZ_JBJJMO010000080.1:0-17353 GCF_046231935.1 Pseudomonas sp. KCJK9111
AAGGCATCATAATTTTCAATGTTACGGCTGCATTTCAGTAAACATGCCGCCGAATCTACCCGCACTGCTCAAACTCGCGCTTATACCTTCACATGCAAGCACCGGCCGGCGGATCGTAAGCAGCGAATGCCAACGCCACCCCATTTTGCTGTTGCTCAAGGCGACGCTGCGCCTTAGACTGCCGCCCCTTGTTAAAGAGTGCCGACTGGCGCTCGAAAAATTTCCGCTGCCGATGCCAAAGCATCAGCGGCAAACGAATCGCCCAAATGCACCTATTTTCATAGAGAAATCGATGACCAAGGAACAGTTGCTGGCCATGCCGGCCGATGACTACATGAACGCTGAACAGCTGAGCTTCTTCACTGAGCTGCTGCAAGCGATGAAAGTCGAGACCCATGAACGCATCGAGCTGAGCCGTACCACCATCGAAGGCCTGGATACCCCCTCGGATCCTGCCGATGTGGCATCGGTCGAAGAAGAGCGTAGCTGGCTGGTCAATGCCATCGATCGCGATCAGCGCCTGCTCCCGCAACTGGAGATGGCGCTTGACCGTATTGCCGACGAGAGCTTCGGCTGGTGCGACGACAGCGGTGAACCAATTGGTCTCAAGCGCTTGCTGATCAGTCCAACTACCAAGTACTGCATCGAAGCACAAGAGCGCCACGAGCAGCTTGATCGCCATCAGCGTCAGGCCTGAGCCGTTCAGGTTGCCAAGCCCCATGGAGCGATTCGTGGGGCTTTTTGCATTTCGTAAATCAAGCTGCAACGACCCATGCAATTCGCCTGGAGCAGTTGCGCAATAACCGGCAAGCCTGTTAAAACAGGGCGTCTCTCATGGACTTCACTGTTTTCGGATATCCCCACCGACGACAGTGTGCGAGTCGCCATCAGGCGCCAAGACCACGCACCCATCCGGAATCGCATTTTCATGGACGTGCAATGTCAGACGTTACGCCGGTAGCGCTTGGGCATGGCCCAAGGGTATGCAAGCGACAGCAACGCCGGCCTTTAGAGTAAAAAATCCTGCACGCTGCATCGTCAGCGGGCACAGACATGTCGCTCAGCGTTTTATTAATCTCATTGCCTATCGATTTGAAATGGCCGTGCTTCGCGAGCTCCTGCGAGGGCGGGTTGTAAACGGTTGAGGATTACTTCATTGGCAGTCAGCACTCTTGATACACACGCGTTGTTCGCCCTTGGTGATTTGCGCGGGAAACTGGCCCAGTTGTTCCAGGGTCGATTCGTCTATGTCACCGAGCAAAACCCTGATGGCCTCTACATGGCCGAGATCGACACGCAAAATGCGCTGGTGGTCGATGACAAGCAGCGCCTTGAATTGAAAGTCGGCGACCATTTTCGTGCCGCCGTGCTGCCCAGCCGCGAAGGCGGCAAGCTGGAAATGCGTTTTCGCGACATCAAGCTCAATGTCTACGGCGTTGGCGACTACGCGTTCGTATCGGTTCCGGAAGGCGAGGGGATCGTATTGCGGGAAGGCCATGGCGTGATGCTGGTGTTTGCCGCCGAGCAGCAAATTCAGGAAGGGCTAGGCAAGCTGTTGAAGGCTGTAACCGGCAAGGTTGCGAAATGGCGCAAGGGTGAGCTGACGACGTTCAAGGCAAGCGAGTGACGCTGCCAGAGCAAGCGCCTGGAGCACGGGAACACTATCACCGTGAGCACCAGGCGCGCGCCATGGCCGAGGCGCAGCGGCTGCTCGGAGCACGTGAAGCGGTAGGCGGGCGATGGTTGGATTGGGTAGCCGCCGAGTTGTATACCCAGGGCCCGCCCCATTACGTGGCCATGGTCAGGCGAGCACTGCAGCGGCTGAGTGAGCAGCCAGGCTAAGCGCGGTCAGTTACCACGATCCAGGCCGCTGCTGACCTCCTCGGGTACCGGCTCTTTGGCCTGACGCTTGCGAAACAGCCCTGCGCGGGCCAGTAACAAGGTAGTCACTGGCACCGTGATCGATAGCAGCACGGGAATCAGCCATGCATGCAGCACCAGCGACTCCTTCAACCACGAAAAATAGATGATCGAGCCAAGCGCGACGCACCAGGCCCCTATGGTCGAGGCCAGTGCCGGGGGATGCATGCGTTGAAAATAGTCTTTCAGGCGCAGTAGGCCAATCGCACCGATCAGCGCAAAAAGGCTGCCAGCTACCAGCAGTATGGTTGTGATCATTTCGAGCCAGAACGGTAGATTGAGTGTCTCGGTCATTCGATCACCTCTCCACGCAGCAGGAACTTGGCCAAGGCAAAGGAGCCCACGAAGCCAAACAACGCAATGAGCAACGCCCCTTCGAAATACGTATCACTGGCATACCTGATGCCCAGCACCAGCATGGTCAGCATTGCCAGAATGTACAGGTAATCTAGAGCCAAAACCCTGTCCTGCGCCGAAGGCCCTCGGAATAGCCGAAGCAGGGTTAGGCACATAGCCAGCGCAAAGATGAACAAGCTGACAAGAACAGCGTTGGCGAGCAGTCCACTCATTGAAAAATCTCCATCAAGGGACGTTCATAGACGTCCTTGAAATGCTGGACGAACGCCGCTTCATCATCCAGATCGAATACGTGCAGCAGTAGCACGCTACGGTCCAGGGCCAGTTCCGACCAGATGGTTCCAGGGATCACCGTCGTGATCATGGACAGCGCTGCAAGCCCATGGGGTTCACGCAGGTCCAGGGGGATATGAACGAAGACTGAGCGTGGCGGCCGCCTCCCGGCACCCAGCACGCCGCGAGCGACCTGCAGGTTGGACAGGATGACGTCCACGCCGACCCGGCCTATCAGCTTGACGATGACCAGGGGGCGTCGGACATGGGCATGTTGCGGCCGCAAGGGCGCCATCAGCAGCGGAGCCAGTATCCCCAGTACGGCGGCGAGGATGAGGTTACCCGGACTCAGCGACAGGTTGAGCAACAGCCACAGGCCGAACAGACATGCCGATAGCAGGGGGGCGGGAAATAGTCGGCTCATGGCTGCCCCTGAACGTCGAGCGAGGTGGGACCAGGTTTTGGCTGCGCTGCCATGACTGCATCGATGTAGGCATCAGGCGCCTGGAGGCTGGCAGCTGTGTCCAGGCTGTAGCGCAGCAGCGGCTCGGCCTTGAAGCTGAGCAGCATGCACAGGCCCAGCAGGATCACGATCGGAAGGCATTCGAAACGCCTGAGCACTGGAGAGGGTCGCTCTTCGGGTTTCCAGAAACGTTGGATGCCAACGCGTCCGAACGCGATCAGCGATGCCATTCCCGACAGTACCAGCAGGGCCACAAGGCCCCAGCCAGCGGCACCGAGGGTGTATTGGCTCGGAACCCCCAGGCCGTTGGGATTGAACAAGGCACTGATGAGGTTGAGCTTGGCGACGAAGCCTGAAAGGGGTGGCATGCCGATGATCAACAAGGCGCAGGCGATGAAGCTCAAACCCAGGAATGCCATGGTCCAGGGAATGACCTGACCGATGACGGCCTTCTGGTCATCATCGAGGTTGATCCCTTTTGGAGGGTGAAGTGATTCCAGTAAGGCCGGCATGGCGTCTTCTTCCTCGTCCAATGGCAACTCATTGGCAGATCGCGAGCGCTCGATGAGTTCGGCCAGCAGGAACAATGCGCACAAGGCCAGGGTAGAATTCACGAGGTAGAACAGCGCGGCTCCAGTCAATGCCAATTGCGCAAAGCCCACCGCCCCCAGCAAGGTGCCAGCCGATACCAGGATACTCAACGCCGCCATGCGTTCCAGGCGCTGCGCTGCCAGGATCGACACCGCCGCCATGGCCAGGGTCGCCAAGCCTCCGTAGACCAGCCAATCTCCCCCGAAGTGTGCCGATGCCCCTGCTTGCCCGGAGAAGAGCAGCGTCCACACCCGCAGCACCGCATACAGCCCCACCTTGGTCATGATTGCAAAGAGGGCAGCCACTGGCGCGCTGGCAGACGCATAGGCTGGCACCAGCCAGAAGTTCAGGGGCCAGATGCCCGCTTTGACCAGGAACGCCATGGCCAGAATCGCTGCGCCTGCATGCAGCAGGCCGCGGTCGGCCTCGGGTACCAGCGGAATCTTCAGGGCAAGGTCCGCAAGGCTCAGCGTACCGGTCACGCCATACAGCATTGCCGCGCCAATCAGGAACAACGAGGAGGCGAAAAGGTTGACGGCGATGTAGTGTAAGCCGGCTCGCACACGTGCGCGGCCGGATCCGTGCAGCAGAAGGCCGTATGAAGCTGCCAACAGTACTTCGAAGAACACGAACAGGTTGAACAGGTCTGCCGTCAGGAATGCGCCGTACAGGCCCATCAGCTGAATCTGGAACAGCGCATGAAAACTTGCACCGGCGCCATCCCAGCGTGCCCGTGCAAACAGCAGGGCGCATAGCCCGATGACGCCGGTCAGGGTCAGCATCAGCGCCGACAGGTGGTCCACCACCAGCACGATGCCAAACGGGGCTGGCCAGTTGCCCGGCAGGTAGACGCCGATCGATTCTGCCTGGCCCTGGGTACGGACCCAAAGCAGCAGGCTGATGGCAATGCCAAGACCGGCGAAGGTCGACAGCAGGTTCAGCCGTGCCTTGATCAATCGACGCTTTTCGCCCAGCAGCAACATGACTGCCGCTGTAATCAACGGCAGCAGGATAGGGGCAACGATCAGTTGGCTCATGCCGCTCATTCCTCACGCTCCCGGCCATCTACGTGGTCGGTGCCGGTCAGGCCGCGCGATGCCAGCAGTACCACGAGAAACAGGGCGGTCATGGCGAAGCTGATGACGATTGCCGTGAGTACCAAGGCCTGTGGAAGCGGATCGGTGTAGTGCAACAGGTCCTGGGTAACGCCTTCCTTGATGATGGGCTCCTTGCCGATGAACAGGCTGCCCATGCTGAAAATGAAGAGGTTGACCCCGTAGGAAAGCAGGCACAAGCCCATGATCACCTGGTATGTGCGCGGGCGCAGCACCAACCAGACTCCGGAGGCGGCAAGCACGCCAATGGCCACTGCGATCACTTCTTCCATCAGGCGGCTCCTGTTTTACGGGTCTTGCCTGGACTGGCCGGGCGATAGGCACGTACCGACTGGTGGGCCAGGGCCGTGAGTATCAAAAGGGTCGATCCGACGACCACGGTGAACACACCGACGTCGAAGAACAATGCGCTCGCCAGATGGATGTCTCCGAGCAGAGGAAGATGCAGGTGCGCCGTATGGGTGGTCAGGAACGGGTAACCGAGCACGATGGCGCCGCCACCGGTCAAGGTTGCACAGAGCAGACCAGTGCCCATCCAGCGCAAGGGCCGCAGGCGCATTTGCGCTTCGACCCACTGGGTGCCTGCGACCATGTATTGCAGAATGAACGCCACCGAGGTCACCAACCCGGCGACGAAGCCGCCGCCCGGCTGATTATGACCACGCATGAACAGGTACATCGATACCAGCAGCGCGATGGGCAGCAACAGGCGCACCAGCACGGCGGGCACCATCATGAAGCCCAGAGCGGTATCGGCAGCATGGCGCGGGTTGATCAGGTCGGTGACGACATCAGGTGCCAGTTGGCGCTGCTGGGTCGGCAATTGCATGCTTTCCTTGGGAGGGCGGAAGCGACGTAGAAGCGCGAAAACGGTCAACCCCACCGCGACCAGCACGGTGATTTCGCCCAGGGTATCGAAGCCGCGGAAATCCACCAGCATCACGTTGACCACATTGGTGCCACCACCTTGGGGCAGCGCACGGCTCAGGTAGAACGAAGAGATGTCATTAGGCGTAGGGCGGGTCAGCATGGCGTAGGACAGCACGGCCATGCCGGCACCCACCAGCACCGCCAGTAGCAGGTCGCGCAGGCGACGCACGCGGGCGCGATCGAACCTGCCAGGCAGAGGCGACACACCCTCGATACGAC
This sequence comes from Pseudomonas sp. KCJK9111, assembly GCF_046231935.1. NCBI lineage: Bacteria > Pseudomonadati > Pseudomonadota > Gammaproteobacteria > Pseudomonadales > Pseudomonadaceae > Pseudomonas > Pseudomonas sp. KCJK9111. Next base: position 5,869 of record NZ_JBJJMO010000080.1, read on the forward strand.
GTGGAAGCCAACGCAGGCCAAGAAGGATCAGGACAGTGGTCACCACTTCGACAACCAGTTGGGTCAGGGCAAGATCAGGTGCGGAAAACCACACAAACGTGATACAGGTCATCAAACCGCACACACTGACCATGGTCAGGGCCGCGAGGCGGTGGTACTTGGCTTGGTAGGCCGCGCCGATCGCGCAGGCAATGGCGATCATCCAGAGTGCGACGAACACCCCTGAACCTGGGATCTTCGGCCGCTCGCCCCAAGTCAGGCCACTGTGGAGCATGGGTGTCAGGCCCGCGAGGAAGGCGGCCACCACCAGCATGAACAACTGCGCCTGCAGGCGCCGGCTGGTAAGCAGGTGCTCGATACGTCGCGCCATCAGCATCAACTGCACCTGGCCATACTCGAAGAGACGCTTGCCATCGAATCGGCCCATCACGGGAGGGCAGGGGAAGCGGCCACGTCGCAGTTGCTTGCGCAACAGCAGGTACAGGACCACGCCACCACTCATGGCCACCAGGCTCATGATCAAGGGCGCATTCCAGCCGTGCCAGATGGCCAGGCTGTACTCGGGTAGCGTACCCCCTACCACCGGCAGTGCCGCAGCGGCTAGCAAGGGGCCTACGGACTGGGCGGGGAAAATGCCGACTACCAGGCATGTCAGCACCAGCAGCTCGACCGGCGCGCGCATCCAGCGCGGGGGTTCGTGGGGTGTGTGCGGCAGGTCCTGGGCAGTGGGACCGAAAAACACATCGACCGTGAAGCGCAGCGCATAGGCCACGCTGAATGTGCCGGCCAGGGTGGCGATCACCGGAAGCATGGCTTCGACCCAGGCGCTGGAGGTGATGAACACGGTTTCGGCGAAGAACATTTCCTTGGACAGGAAGCCGTTCATTAGCGGCACCCCCGCCATGGAGGCGCTGGCGACCATGGCCAGGGTGGCCGTGTAGGGAACCAGTCGGACCAGGCCGCTCAGGCGCCGGATGTCACGCGTACCACTTTCGTGGTCGATAATGCCGGCGGCCATGAACAGCGATGCCTTGAAGGTCGCGTGATTGAGAATGTGAAAGACCGCCGCCACGGCGGCCAACGAGCTGTTCAGGCCCAACAACAGCGTGATGAGGCCCAGGTGGCTGATGGTCGAATAGGCCAGAAGGCCCTTGAGGTCATTCTGGAACATCGCTGCGAAGGCACCGAGCAGTAGCGTCAGCGCGCCAGCACCACCGACGATCCAGAACCATTCGTCGGTGCCCGATAGCACTGGCCATAGGCGCGCCAGCAAAAATACGCCGGCCTTGACCATGGTTGCCGAGTGCAGGTACGCCGACACCGGCGTGGGCGCCGCCATGGCATGCGGCAGCCAGAAGTGGAAGGGAAATTGCGCGCTCTTGCTCAGGGCGCCGATCAGGATAAGCGGCAACAGCACTGGGTAAAGTGCGTGCTGGCGTATGGTGTCACCTGCAGCCAGGACCTTGTCCAGGTCGTAGCTGCCCACCACATGGCCGAGCAGCAGCGCCCCTACCAGCAGGCACAAGCCACCGGCACCGGTGACCATCAGCGCCATGTAGGCGCCACGGCGCGCGTCGGCCCGGTGATGCCAGTAGCCAATCAAGAGGAAGGAGAAAAGGCTGGTGAGCTCCCAGAAAAACACCAGTTGCAGAAGGTTGCCCGACAACACCAGCCCGAGCATGGCGCCCATGAATGCAAGGAAGAAGGCAAAGAATCGCGGCACTGGGTCTTGTGGCGACATGTAGTAGCGCGCGTACAGAGACACCAACGTACCGATGCCCAGCACCAGCAGTGAGAACAACCAGGCAAAGCCGTCCATGCGCAGTACGAAGTTGAGCCCAAGGCTAGGTAGCCACAGGAATTCTTCACGAATGACCCCGCCGTGGGCCACCTGTGGATAGAGAAGTGCTACCTGGACGGTGCCGACCAAGGCCACGAGCCCGGCGAGTATGGACTCGGCGTTACGTGCGTTGTGCGGCAGCGCGGCTGCCAGCAAACTGCCCACGAACGGCAGAAGCAATAGCACTATCAAAGACATAGAGTTCTATTCTGAGAGGTTTTCCAAGGATCATACGTGCCGAACGGGTCATCGACCAACACACAACCTGTCGCAGAATCCTACAAAAGGGCTGTGACAGGCTGTTTTTTTATAACAGTTTTTTACAGAGGATAGTCGGAGCTTTAGAGACCGGTCTTGAGTTGACGTTCATTCTGTGCAAGTTCAGTACCAGCAGATTCTGGCCTGCGGCGCACGCGCAACTCGCTGATGACCACGGCGATGACGATCAGCAGGCCGCCCAACAATGCCAACCCTGGCAGGCGCTCTCCCGCTAGCCGTCCGACGAGGCCGGCCCACACTGGCTCACCGGCATAGATCAACGTGGCCCGGGTGGGTGATACCGATTTTTGTGCCCAGTTCATCGCCACCTGGATGATTGCGCTCATCAGGCCCAAGCCAATCGCACTGCTCAGCAAAAGCCAAGAGAAATCGGGTACCGATTCCTGGGTAGGCAGCATCATCATGAATGCCAGTGCCGAGGCCGTTGCCAGTTGCACCACAGTAACGCGGCGAACGTCGACGCGCCCGGCAAAGCGGCTGATCAGAATGATTTCGCCGGCGATGGCGACGGCGCTCACCAATGTCACTACCTCGCCTTCGCTCATGTGCAGGCTACCGCCCTGCGGCCCGGCGAGCAGGACCAACCCAACGAATGCCAGGCCGATCCCAAGGCTGGGCATCAGGCCCGGGCGCCGACCCAGCACCAGCCATTGCAGCAAGGGTACGAAGGGCACGTAAAGCGCCGTGATGAACGCCGACTGGCTGCTGCTGATCGTCTGCAGGCCCATGGTCTGCAGGCCGTAGCCCAACATGATCAATACGCCAATCGACAGGCCTGCCTTGAATTCGACAAGGGTCAACCCCGGCAAGGCGCGGGCCGAGACCATGCCGACGAACAGGGCAGCCGCGGCGAAGCGCAAGCCCACGAAAAACATGGGGCCACTGACGGTCATCACGTTGTGCACCAGCAGGAATGTACCGCCCCATAACATGGTGATGAACACCAGCACCCACTCGGCTTTGCTAAGACGGAACGAAAAGGTGGGGCGTTGCGGGCGTGACTTATTCATGCGGTTGCAGGCTCGTAGGACAGGGCGCACAATCGGCGCAAAGTGGGCAGTATACTGCGCAACAACTAGGGATGAGCAATATAGTGCACAACGACGCCTCGCATCGTGCTTCGGTGCTGCAACACGTGAGCTTGAATGTTCGCAGTCTGCGCAACGCTGCTGGCATCAGCCAGGCAACCTTGGCCGAGCGTTCAGGTGTCAGCCGTCGCATGCTGGTGGCGATTGAGGCTGGCGAGAAAAATGTCAGCCTCACCACGCTCGACCTCATCGCCGAGGCACTCGGGGTGGCGTTCAGCACATTGATCCAGGCGCCTGACCAGCGTAACCCTGGTCGTATCGAAGAGCTGGCCTGGGCGGGTGAGCATCCGCAAAGCCGGGCCATCCTGCTGGCAAGCAGCATGGCCCGTCGCGAAGTTGAGCTGTGGGAATGGACGCTGGCGGTCGGCGAACACTATCGCAGCGAGGCAGATGCCGAAGGCTGGAGCGAGCAGATCTACGTGGTCGAAGGTGTACTGACGCTGATTATCGAGGGTGTCGAGCACCGACTCGAGCAGGGACGCTTTCACGTATTCGCCAGCAATTGCCGTTACGCCTATCGCAACGATGGCGCGGTCGCAGTGAAGTTCGTACGTAATGTAGTGATCTAAAGTGGCGATCAGGCGTGGCCAGCAGCTTCTTTGAGCAATGCATCGGTGCTGCGCACCGAGGCATAGGCGAACGCCAGTGCAGCCATCGATGCCTCATGCACCTGTGCAGCAGGTACCCTTTTGCCGTTGAACTCCAGGGCCAGCGTGGCGCAGGCATCATGGGCGACCGTGACTTCGTACCCGAGGTCAGCTGCTGCGCGCACCGCTGCATCGATGCACATGTGGCTCATGCTGCCCACGACGGTCAGCGACCTGATGCCCTGGCGTTCGAGCGTCTGCGCAAGATCGGTCGAGAGAAAAGCGTTGACCTTGTGTTTGAGAATCACAGTCTCTCCAGGCATCGGCTGAACACTCGGGTGAATGGCTGCGCCCGAAGAGCCTGGAGCAAAAAAGGGGGCGTCGGCGCTGTCGAACTCGTGGCGTACATGCACGATGAGGTCGTTCGCGTCGCGGGCAGCCTGGAGCAGGCGGGCCGCATTTTCAGCGGCGCGCTCGACACCTTCCAGAGGCCATTTGCCACCTGGGAAATAGTCATTCTGGATATCGATGATGATCAGTGCGTGAGTGTTCATGTTGCCTCCGGGGGCAGTGGTTTTGACTGTTGCTTAGTTATAGGCTGTCGCGTGATAGGGGTGAATCGGCGCGAAAGACACTATGCGGGGCAAAACTGACATGGCTCGTTTTATCGAGATTGGCCTGCTTCGCTATCCCGATGCGCAGGAGGCAGCGATCCACGGCCTGCACGACCTGTTCGACGTGGCTAACCGTATGGCTGACGGGTTGGGTGCGGCCCAAGCGCCTCGTGTGCGTATCAGCGTATGGGGGGTGGGTGCAGAGGAAGAACTGCTGCCTGAGGCTCCTCCAGGGGATGACAGTGATGCGAGACTGCGTGTTCTGATCATCCCGCCAAGTTTGCACGCCGTTCCCCACGATGCCTGCCTGGCTCGCCATCGCTCGGCTTTGTGCCGATTGCACCAGGAAGGCACCGTTCTGGCCTCGGTGTGCATCGGGGTTTTCTTCATAGCGGACTGTGGTCTGCTGGATGGGCGCACCGCATGCGCCCATCGCAATCATGTGCAGCTGCTGAAGGCGCGTTACCCGCGCATCAGGGCTGAGGCTCAACAGGCGCTGCTGGATGACGGCGATATCGTCAGCTCCGCTGGCCTGATGGCCTGGACCAGTCTGGGCCTGAGTTTGGTGCAGCGATTTATGGGCGATACCGTTGCCGCTGAAACTGCGAACTTTCTGGCGGTAGATCCGATACCTGCCGCTTTGCCCGGCACTTGCCTCAACCCGTTGCTTGATCATGGCGATGAAGCGGTCCTGAAGGTACAGCACTGGTTGCAGGCTACGGGCGCGCGGACGGCGGGCCTCGCAGCGATGGCAGCGTGCGCCAGCCTGGAGCCGCGCACGTTTTTGAGGCGGTTTCGCTTGGCTACAGGCTTGCGCCCCACCGAGTACTGTCAGCAGATCAGAGTATGCCGGGCAGCACGTTTGCTTGAGTTCACACGCAGGACAGTCGACCAGATCGCTTGGGATGTCGGTTATCGCGACCCCGGTGCGTTTCGCAAGGTATTTCAGCGCGCCACAGGCATCACCCCCAGTGCATTTCGACGGCAGGGCGTGACTTCAACGCCTGAGGGGCGAGGTGCATGGCGTAGCGACCCTCTTGACCTCGAGATTGGTTGAGGTTTTAACCTTCCGGGCATTGCGATGTGTATCCCTGTCAGGAGGTTGTCGATGTCAGGAAGTGTCTCAGCCATCTGGTACAACCAGATGATCGAATATCGGGTCGCCGTCGTCTTTCAGCAAGCATTGGCCCAGGCATTGATGCAGCGCAGTGAGTCACTGGCAGCGCGCTTTGAAGACCTCCGGGCGGTCAGCGTTCAGGTGAGCGAAGATGGCAATTGTCTGCTTCAGTCGCTGCAGTGGACCAACCGGGAAGCCTGTGAGGCGGCTATCGAGCAAGTGCTGGACGGTTCGTTTCTGGGTCTCCTCCAGCAGTATCACGCCAGCGCCGTGAACTTTGCAGCTTTCACGGCCCTGCGGTGTCTGGCTCGCCATCCAGACGGAGCGTTGTACTGTCAGGTGGAGTGAGCTTCACGCGTACCAGGGTGCGTAGTGGGGATAGCGGTCCAGGCGAGCACCAATGACCATTTCGCTGATCCATGCCGCCAGCAGCGCACTGTAGGCCTTCTGGCTCTCTTCGGTGGACAGGCCGTGGTCGGCGCCGTCGACAATCCGGTGGGTGAGCGAGTGGGCACTGCCGAAGGCTGATCGGTAATTCATCAGCGTGCTGTGGGGTACGTAGTCATCATGCTCGGATTCGACCAGCAGAACATCGCCGGTAAACTCGGCGCAGGCGGCCAGAGCACGGTTGTCAGACGGCGCCAAGGAGCGGCGGCGATAGTCATTGAGCCGTTGTCGGTCCAGGGACTGCTTGGGCGTAGTCCACTCTTCGTCCCAGTACATGGCCGGCACCCGCAGGGCCAGCCAGCGGACCGGGCGCATCGAGGTCAGCAAGGTAGCCAGGTAGCCGCCGTAGCTGCTGCCGATCACGGCGATGGCGTTGGGGTCCACAGTGGGGTGGCTGATGAGCCGGTCGTAGGCTGTTAGCAGATCCTGCAGATTCTGCTCTCGCGTTACCGTCAGGCGCTGACTTTGGGTTTTCTCGTGGCCGCGCAGATCGAAGGTCATGCAGACGCAGCCAAGGCCTGTGATGTGCCGCGCTCTGGCAAGGTCACGCTGCTGGCTGCCGCCCCAGCCGTGGACGAACAGGATGCCGGGGATTTTGCTGCCCGGGCTGACCAGCGTCGCGCAGATGGTATCCCCGTTCACCGGCAGCTCTATCGTCTCACTCTGAATGGCCAACGTGTCGCAGCCGCGCGTATTTGGTGAGTTGTCCGAGTTCACTGTCGTTTCCTTGGTAGAAAAGTGTGGCATCCGCCGGTAGCGCGGGCGTGCCGAAGACTTCGTGGGTGCTAGCCCGCACTCGATCGACCCTGGCGTTGGCAGCGAATGCCTGAAGGGCGAGCAATTCGGCGCTGCTGGCACCGCCCATCCGCCAGGATTGTTCCAGCACGCCACTGCAAATGCCGCCTTTGGTGTCGGTGCCGCGAGCGATGTCGTAATTGCGGCGTGAGGCGATGAAGCCAGGTAAATGTCGATCGGCCGCTTGGTCATAAGTCATTGCCTGCTCGATCGCCAGGCGAACGCTCTTTTCCAAGGGGCCGGCCAGCAGAGACGCAAAGCCTCCTCGTACGAAAGTCAGGTCAGAGCCGCCGTACACCTCGATACCTTGGTGATCCTGGGTGAGTTGCTGTGTGCCGTAATAGCTGCAGACCAAGCCAGCGACCCGTACCTGGCCGACGCTGAACGTCTCGACGTTGCTCAGGTTCTGTTCCAGCACCAGGCCCCAAATCGAGAGTTCTGCGTCATCCACCGCACAGAGTAGGGGTTCAAGTTCTTCGAGCGTGGAGAACACGGCCTGCCCTCGACCCGCGCATGCGCGTACGGGTTTCAGTCGTACAGGCCCTGTGATCAACAAAAGTTGTGCGGCGTGCCGGGCGGTGGCCTTGTCGAATACGGTGTAGCCCTTGAGCAGCGCGTCGCAGGCCTGCCGGGCAAATGCCTCAGGCCAATCAGGCTTCGGTGGAGCACCTGGCGGCAGAGGGTGTGAAATGGCCTTGGTGGCCATGAACGGATGAGCGACGGCACCGCCGAAAATATCGGCTTCGCTTTTTATACCCAGTGCTGTCAGATCTGCGGTGTCGACCAAAGGCTGGGTGAGCATGTAGTAGTACGAAGCGTCCGCCCGTCGCGGTCCGTGCAGGTCCATCACGGGGCAGTCCAGCAACTGTGCGAAGCCTTCCGATAGCTTACGGTACACGGCGTGCTCGTGGTCGGGCGTGTGGGGCCGAGTGTCGAGTACCACGACGCCCTGTTTGCGATGACAGGCACTGGGCATGACGATCCGCCTTGCAAGGGGGCTGTACTGCCTCTGAATCCGGGACGTTGGTGAAGTTCAGCATGGCAGGATCAATGGTATGGTCCGGCGTAGGACCTTTCTCAGAAGCGTGCAGCACGGAGATTGCTGATTGCAGGCCGCGGGCAGCTATTCCATCATCAAGCGCTCAGGCATACCGGATGTCGCCACTGATAAGGGCATGATCGTGCACACCACTCTCCAACAGACCACGGCTCAGCGTCTTGCCGCGACGCGTAAGGCCATGGCCGCAGAAGGGCTTGACGCCTTGCTGGTTCCATCGGCAGACCCTCATCTTTCCGAGTATCTGCCAGGCTACTGGCAAGGTCGTCAGTGGCTGTCGGGCTTCACTGGCTCGGTCGGCACCCTGGTCATAAGCCAGCAGTTTGCCGGGCTGTGGGTCGATAGCCGCTACTGGGAGCAGGCTGAGCGAGAGCTGGCAGGTAGCGGCATCGAATTGATGAAATTGTCACCCGGGCAGCCGAGCGCGCTGGACTGGTTGGCTGAACATGTGCAACCGCAGGGTTGCGCCAGCGTAGATGGTCGTGCGATGGCTTTGGCTTCGGCTCGCCAGTTGCGAGAGCGCCTTGGCCAGCGAGGCGCAAGGTTGGTGACTGACCAGGATGTGCTAGGTCGCGTTTGGAGCGACCGGCCGACGCTACCGTCCAACCCGGTGTATTCACATCTTGCGCCCTACGCAGTAGTGGGTCGTGCGCAGAAGCTGGCGCAGGTGCGGCAGGCGATGCAGGCCAAAGGTGCGGACAGTCATTTCATCGCCACCCTTGATGACATTGCCTGGTTGTTCAACTTGCGCGGTAGCGATGTGTCTTACAATCCGGTGTTCCTGGCGTTTGCCCTGATCGATGCGCGGCGCGTGCAGCTTTTCATTGCCTCGGGAAAAGTCGATGAGCCTCTACGTCAGGCGCTGCGCGAGGATGGCATCGAAGTGCGAGACTACACCGAGGCTACCGGCGCCCTTGGTCAGTTGCCACCTGGCAGTCGCTTGTTGGTGGATCCAGCGCGGGTGACGTGCGGGTTGCTCGAGCCGCTAGGCGAAGGGGTAGTGCTCGTGGAAGGCTCGAATCCAAGTACCCTGAGCAAGGCGTGCAAGGCTGAGGGCGAGCTTGAGCATGTTCGTAGGGCGATGGAGCAGGACGGCGCGGCCTCGTGCGAATTTTTCGCCTGGTTTGAAGAAACGCTCGCGACCCAGGTGGTGACCGAGCTGACCGTCGATGAGCAACTCACCGCGGCGCGCGCCCGGCGGCCGGGCTTCGTCTCATTGAGCTTCTCGACCATTGCTGCGTTCAATGCCAATGGTGCGATGCCCCACTATCGGGCCACTGATCAGTCACACGCAGTGATCAAGGGCGATGGCCTGCTGCTCATCGACTCTGGCGGCCAATACCTGGGTGGGACCACGGATATCACGCGTATGGTCCCCATCGGGCAACCGAGCGACCTGCAGAAGCTCGATTGCACCCGTGTGCTAAAAGGCATGATAGCGCTGTCGCGGGCGACCTTCCCGCGGGGCGTGCTGTCGCCCATGCTTGACGCCATAGCCCGTGCGCCCCTCTGGGCCGACCAGGTCGATTACGGCCACGGCACCGGTCATGGAGTGGGCTATTTCCTGAATGTTCATGAAGGGCCTCAGGTGATTGCCTATCAGGCAGCGGCCGCGCCGCAGACCGCCATGCAAGAAGGCATGATCAGTTCAATCGAGCCTGGCACCTACCGACCTGGGCAATGGGGGGTGCGGATTGAAAACCTGGTCGCCGCGCGAAGCGCTGGCCGCAGTGCATTCGGTGAATTTCTCGATTTCGAGACCTTGACGCTGTGCCCCATCGATACGCGTTGCTTGCTACCGCAGCGGCTGACTGAGCAGGAGGTTTGCTGGCTCAATTGTTACCATGCCATGGTGCGCGAGCGATTGGCCCCACTGCTGGAAGGAAAGGCGCTGGCGTGGTTGTTATCACGTACTGAGGCGATCTAAGACATATGGGGGCAGCCATCAGGCTGCCCCGGTCACTTGCAAATGACGATCATGCTGCGGCTGGTGTAGCCGGCAGGGTTGATGCCAAATAGATAATCGCCGTCCTCTTCGTCGCTGTCGCCTGAACGGGCGACGACGCGGTATCCGCGAGTGGTGCAGGCGCTAGCGGCCTTGCTGTAGCAGTTGTCCCACGAAGAAGACAGGCCGGAGCAGTTGATATGCAGGCCTTTCTTGCCCCGTTTGACCTCGGTTTTAGCCGTGGCGGCACATCCAGCAATAGCCAAGATGGCCAGGATGAGCAAAATACGTTTCATTCCTGTCCTTAAATGCAGGACGGATCAGCTACCTGGGTCCGTCATTTTCGCTCGGGTTCATCCTGAAGAGTACAGCGTCCCTATTCGACTGCGCTGGGACAGCTTAATCAGCGAGCGGTGACGCCACAACACCCATGCAGCTTTCAACGAAAAGTTTTCCCGTGTCAATCCGCGACCATCGTCGGTTCTGGGCTATGGCGCATGGACAACGTCGTGCCCACGGAAGCCGCGATAATGGCGCCTACGGCCAGCCATTGAGTCAATGACAGGACCTCGCCCAGGAACAACAGCCCTGACAAGGCGCCGAAGGCAGGCTCGATGCTCATGAGGGTGCCGAAGGTACGAGCGGGCATGCGCGTGAGCGCAACCATTTCCAGGCTATAGGGGAGGGCGGTAGACAATACCGCTACAGCGATCGCCATGGGGATGACCGCGGGCGTCAGCAGCAGGCTACCGGCATGCACGATGCCGATCGGTGCGATGAACAGTGCAGCGACCACCACTCCCAGCGCTGCGCTCTGTACGCCATGTTCGGCACCCGCGCGTTGGCCGAAGAGTATATAAAGTGCCCAGCACGCCCCTGCGCCGATTGCGTAGCAGGCGCCCAGTGGGTCCAGCGCCTCTCCGTCATGGCCTGCGGGCAGCAACATCAGCAGGCCGAAAATGGCCAGCGCGATCCAGATGAAGTCGATGGCGCGGCGTGAGGCGAATATGGCAACTGCCAGTGGGCCGGTGAATTCGAGTGCCACCGCAATACCAATGGGCACCGTCTGCAGGGACATATAGAAGAGGAAATTCATTCCGCCGAGCGCCAAGCCATAGATGACGACATTACGCAGGGTGCGAGTAGTGAAGCGTGCTCGCCATGGCCGTAGCAGCGCAACCATTATCAAACTGGCAAAAATCAGTCGCAGTGAGGTCGTGCCTTGTGCGCCAATGAGTGGGAACATGCTTTTGGCGATCGAAGCACCGGTCTGAATCGATGCCATGGCGATAAGCAGCAGGCCGATTGGGAACAGCACGCTAGCCAGGTTGCGAGGCGGTTTGGACATGGGGACGGATTACCTAGGAGTGGCTTTGCGCACTATAGTGCGCAACGGTGCAACAGACAGCAATAGAGTGTTAAGCGTTCCACTCAAATGACGTTCGGATAAGATTAATGCTTGACGCTACGAAATTAGTGTCTATAATTCGCCCCACTCCAGCGCAGTCGGGTATCACTTAGACGCTGTGGAGTACTGCAAGCCATTGAAGCTGAACGAGTTTCTCGAAACAAACTTCAAAATAAACGCTTGACAGGCAACGAGGAAAGCGTAGAATGCGCGCCTCGGTTGAGACGAAGCGCTCTCAGCCAAACGCTCTTTAACAAATCGAATCAAGCAATTCGTGTGGGTGCTTGTGAGTACGGACTGATAGTCAA
>NZ_JBJJMO010000081.1:0-16978 GCF_046231935.1 Pseudomonas sp. KCJK9111
AGGCTCGCCTCGGCCACCGATGACGGTGCCGCCAGGGCCGACCAGCACATTGGTGACCGCTTCTGGCGGAGTGATGTCAGGGGCGTTGAACTGCAAGGGCGCCGAGGCGTTGCCTGCTGCATCGACCAGGCGTACGTCCAGTGCCTGGCCGTTGGCCTGGGCAGGGGAGAGGGTGATGCTGAAGGCGCCGTCTGCGCCCACGGTGCCTGTGCCGATCACGGTGCCGGCGGCATCGCGCACTTGCACGGTAGCGCCTGGCTCACCGCGGCCGGTGAAGGTGACGCCATCGGCCAGGGCCAGGTCGGTGGGTTGCGCAGGCCCCACGAGGTCTGGCGATGCCACGCTGGCGGCCGGCGAAGTGTTGCCTGCTGCGTCAGTGAGGGTGACTTGGAGGCTGCTGCCGTCCTTGACGGCAGGGTCCAGGCTGACGGTGAAGGTCCCATCGGCCCCCACGGTGCCCGTGGCGAGCAGGTTGCCTGCCGCGTCGCGCACTTGCACGGTGGTACCGGCTTCGCCGCGGCCGCTCAACTGTGTGCCGGCCAGGCCGACCACCAGGTCCACAGGTGCATCCGGCGGCGTGGTGTCACCGCCATCGACCAAGGGCGCGGTGATGTTGGCTGCCGGCGACGTGTTGCCTGCTGCGTCGGTAGCGCTCACCGCCAGGGCCTGGCCAGTGGTCTGCGGGGGTTGCAGCGTGATGCTGAACAGGCCGTCGGCGCCCGCGATGGCGGTGCCCAGCAACGCACCGCCAGGGCCGCGTACCGAAACGGTAGATCCAGGTTCGGCCCGCCCGGTCAGGGTGGCCCCTTGGGCATCGACGGCCAGGTTAGTCGGTGCGAGAGGCGCCGTGAGGTCTGGCGCAACGACGGCACCCGGTGCAGAGACGTTGCCAGCGGCGTCGGTCAGGGTAACTTGTAGGTTCTGGCTATCAAGCTGCGCCGGTGTGAGCACCACCTCGAAGGCTCCATTGGCCCCCACCACGCCGCTGCCGATCACATTGCCGGCAGGGTCGCGAACGTTGACCGTGGTGCCGGGTTCGCCGCGGCCCGACAGGCGCGTGCCATCAGCGGAGACAACGAGCGCCACGGGCGCATCAGGAGCGGTGGTGTCGGTGCCATCGACCACTGGAGCCACAATACCAGCTGCGGCGGACGTGTTGCCCGCTGCATCCTCGGCCGTGACCTGCAACGCCTGGCCCGCTGTCTGTGCCGGTTGCAGGGTAACGCTGAACAAGCCGTCCGCCCCAGCCGTGGCCGAGCCCAGCAGCACGCCGTCAGCCCCTCTGACCGACACCGTGGAACCGGGCTCGGCGCGGCCTGTGAGCGTTGTACCCTGAGCGTCGATGGCAAGTTCGGTCGGCGCCAGCGGAGCGGTCGCATCCGGTGCGGTCACGGTGCCCGGTGCAGACACATTGCCGGCTGCATCGGTCAAGGTCACCTGCAGGTTTTCGTTGTTGATCTGGGGGGCGTTGAGCGCTATATCGAAGCTGCCATCGGCCCCGACTGTACCGGTACCGAGCAGGTTGCCAGCGGCATCGCGAATGTTCACGATCGCACCCGCTTCACCGCGCCCCGACAGGCGCAGGCCATCCGGGGAAACCAGCAGGTCGATGGGGGTTGCCGGTGCCGTGGTGTCAGGTACTGCACCGCCACCACCGCCGCCGCCACTACCGCCGCCCACCGCCGCCGCGCCGCCGCCCACGCCGAGCAATCCCAAGCCTGCGATGGTCCACGTCGGCATCGCGTCGCCCGCCGTACCGATGCCTGCAACCAGTTCGTCCAGAGAAGCCACTTCGTTGAAGGTGAAGCCGGTGAAAGCCTGAGCATCGTATTCGGCTTGCCAGAGCGTGCCGTCTTCGCCGACGAACACCATGTCGCTGCCGACGCCTGCCTGGTTCAACGCGAAGAAATTACCGATGGTGACCTTTTCGCCGGACTTGAGCGTGACGATCAAATCCTGCCCGCGTTGCGTGACGGTGGCGACCTGGTCGGGCGCGACGGGCATCTGCACGACGCCTGGGCCATTGAGAGTGATATTGCCCCAGGCATTCTGGGTGGCGACGGCGGACTGCTTATCGGCGACGACGATGTTTTCCATGAAGTGCTCCCTGCTGGTCGACTGATCCCCCCCGGCCTGAATGCGGCCGGCATTGCTGCACCAGGTCCTCTGGAACGCGATGCGGCAACCTCGACCGGTCAGTCGAGGCGTGGGCGTTTAGGAGATATAGCAGCCGTGTTCAGACCAACCAGAGGCTTTCTGGGTTAATCCTTTTGTGATGCATCCCTAGCGAATGCCCAGCCGCCGGGCCAGGCGGCTGAGGTTCGCGCGGTCGAGTTCGAGCACTCTTGCGGTGGCTGCCCAGTTGCCCTGATGTTGATCCAGGCAGGCCTGGATCAACTGGCGTTGGTAGGTGTCCAGCGCTTGGCGCAGGCCTCCAGCACCCAGTTCCGCCACCGCCGTTTCACGGGCGGGGGCGAGCTGTGCAGGCAGTGAAGCAAGTGGCTGAAGATCCAGGTCGGCAGCGGTCAAGGACAAAATCCTGGGACGTACCGTTTGTCGGCCCAACGCCTTGAGCGCCGAGCGGCCGATCAGATGCTCCAGTTCACGCACGTTGCCCGGCCAGTCGTAGGACATAAGTGCAGCCTGGGTGTCCGCGTCCAGACGTAGGCTGCTCAAGCCCAGGCGTGAGCGATTCTGTTCGAGGAAGTAGCCCGCCAGAAGCAGCACGTCGCGTGCTCGTTCCCGCAGAGGGGGGACATGCAGAGGATATACGCTCAGGCGGTGGTAGAAATCGGCACGCAATCGCCCGCTGCGCACCTCGGCGGCCAGATCGCGGTTGGTGGCGGCGATCAGGCGCACGTCGACGTGGTGTTCGCGGTCCGAGCCCAGCCGCTGCAACTGCCCGCTTTGCAACACGCGCAGCAGCTTGGCTTGTACGGCTAGCGGCAACTCGCCTACCTCGTCGAGAAACAGCGTGCCCCCATTGGCCAGTTCGAACTTGCCTCGGCGCTCTGCATGGGCGCCGGTGAAGGCTCCGCGCACGTGGCCGAACAGCTCGCTTTCCACCAGCGTGTCGGGCAGCGCTGCGCAGTTCAGGCTGATCAACGGTTTGTGGGCGCGGCTGCTCGCCTGGTGCAGGGCTTGGGCTACCAACTCCTTGCCCACCCCGGTCTCGCCGGTGATCAGCACGGTGAGGTCGCTGCTGCCCACCAATCGGATTTCCTCCAGCATGCGCTTGTGGGCCGGGCTCTGGCCGATCAGCTCTCGGTCCTGACCACTGGCCTGGCGATACACCTCTGCTCGCTGATGCTCGTTTTCTGCGCGCAGGGCCAGGCGTTCGATCCGCTCGGCCACGGTCACGGTGGCAGCGGCCAGGCTGGCAAAGGCTTGCAAGGCGTCGAGCTCCAGGCTCTGGAACTGGCCGGGCGTCAGGGCATCGAGGGTGACAAGCCCCCACGGGCGCTCATCGACCATCAAGGGGCAACCCATGCAGTCGTGAACCTCAAGGTCCACGTCCGGCGTATTGACCAGGCCATCGTAGGGGTCCGGCAGCTCGGAGTCGCTGGCAAAGCGGGTGGGGGAGGGGCTGCTCAACAGAATCTGGAAGCGTGGGTGCTCACTGACCTTGAAGCGACGGCCAACGGTATCTGGGCTCAGGCCGTCCACGGCCAAGGGCACTAGCCATTGGCCATCGAGCCGGAGCAAGGCGGCAGCGTCACAGGGCAGCAGACTGCGCATGGCTTGCAGTAAACGGCGATAGCGCTCCTGATCGGGCAGGTCGCGGGACAGGTCGCTAACCAGTGGCAGCAAGGCGGTAAGCAATGGCTTGGTAGTCATAGGGACTCCTGTGTGTCTAATTGACTATAAGCCATCCTGTGTCATTTCGACATGCTAGGGCTTGAAGGCCCCGAATTTGCAGGGCCCTGGACTTGGCACGAATGATGAAATGATCCAGGCATCATTCGAAGCCCATGGCTCAGGAGTTGCTGCAATGCTCAATGCCGAACAACGTGCGATCATCAAGGCCACCGTTCCATTGCTGGAAACCGGCGGCGAGACACTGACCACTCATTTCTACCAAATGATGCTCAGCGAGTACCCCGAGGTACGTCCACTGTTCAACCAGGCGCACCAGGCCAGCGGTGACCAGCCGCGTGCCTTGGCCAATGGCGTGCTGATGTATGCCCGTCACATCGACCAGCTCGAACAGTTGGGCGGTCTGGTGGGCCAGATCATCAACAAGCATGTGGCGTTGCAGATCCTGCCCGAGCATTACCCAATCGTTGGCCGCTGCTTGTTGCGGGCCATCGAGGAAGTATTGGGCAAGGACATTGCCACGACCGAGGTGATCGACGCCTGGGGCGCAGCTTATGGCCAGTTGGCAGACATTCTCATCAATGCTGAAGAAAGCCTTTACAAGCAAAAAGAAGAGGCCGACGGCGGATGGCGAGGGACCCGCGAGTTCCGACTGGCGCGGCGAGTAGAGGAAAGCCGCGAAATCGTCTCTTTCTACTTCGCCCCAGTGGACGGCAAACCGGTGCTGAAGGCCGAACCTGGGCAGTACATCGGCCTGCGGCTGATGATCGATGGTGTAGAGCATCGTCGCAACTATTCGCTTTCCGCGTTGTGCGACGGTGGTGAATATCGGATCAGCGTCAAACGCGAATCGGGTGGCACGGTCTCCAACTACCTGCATGACCAACTGATGGTAGGTGACACCCTCCAATTGTTCCCACCAGCCGGTGATTTCACACTGGCCGCCAGTGACAAGCCGTTGGTGCTGATCAGCGGGGGCGTGGGCATAACGCCTACCCTGGCCATGCTAGAGGCGGCCTTGCCGACCGGTCGGCCGGTGCACTTCATTCATTGCGCGCGCAACGGGCAGGTGCATGCGTTTCGCGAGTGGCTCGAGACCCAGGCAGTGCAGCACCCGCAACTCAAACGTTTCTACTGCTACGCCGAAGCGGATGATGCAGCCCACGCCAATGCCGTGGGCTTGCTGGACCAACATCTGCTGGGCGAGTGGCTCCCTCGTGAACGCGACGTGGACGTCTACTTCCTCGGGCCGAAGCCCTTCATGGCCGCGGTCAAACGCCAGCTTCTGGCCCTGGGCGTACCCGAGCAGCAGACCCGCTACGAGTTCTTTGGGCCGGCCGCGTCGCTGGTGTAAGGGCCTTAGTGCCTAGTGACTATATATAAAGAAGCGTAACGGCCACGCCGAAGGTCGGCTGCAAGGGGCTGCATAGCAGCCCCTTGCTGTGTTGGCGAAACCCGCCAGGGCGATGCTTGCCTAGTGCGTTAATCCTGCATTAACCCAGCTGCCATTCACTCCTGCTGAACGAGAAGCAGGCGGCAACTGCGGCCTGTCCGGCAGCTTCAGTTTTTGCTGCCCCCTCGTTGAACCGTTCTGCCAACGCCCGGTCTGAGCCACACCCCATTGTCGCCAGGAGTATCTATCCATGAAAGGCGGGGCGCCCAGGCCACCGGCGTCTGTGTAGAATTGCGCCAAGCTGGCGGACTACGCTGCGACTATCCATCCAAGGAACCGGCAATGAATGATCAAACATCGCGCCTGAATCGGGAACGGCGCTTTCTGGTACTGTTGGGCCTGATCTGCGTTTCGCTGATCGGTGGCGCCCTCTACATGCAGGTGGTGCTGGGCGAGGCGCCATGCCCGTTGTGCATTCTTCAGCGCTATGCGCTCCTGTTCATCGCCGTCTTCGCATTCCTGGCTGCAGCCATGCCCGGGCGACGCAGTCTGACCTTCTTCGAGGCACTGGTCGTGGTCAGCGCCATTGGCGGAATCATTGCAGCCGGCAACCATGTGTATATACTCGCCAACCCCATGGTCAGTTGTGGCATCGATACCCTGCAGCCCATCGTCGATGACTTGCCCTTGGCCAAGGTCTGGCCGCTGGCGTTTCAGGTGGATGGTTTCTGCAGCACGCCTTACCCACCGGTGCTGGGCCTTTCACTGGCGCAATGGGCATTGATCGCCTTCGTCCTGACGGCGTTGCTGGTGCCACTTGGCATCTACCGCAACCGTCGCCGTCCTTAGACAAAAGTCCCTGAATACGACAAGGTTTTCGCGGGCTTCATCGAGGTACGAAAACCCCTGGCAAGTTGATCCAGATCAAGCTGTAGCCCTTGCTGGATGCGGGTTGCAGGGCTATAGCCAGGGGTGCGACAAAGTGTCGCGAAGTTGAATTTATCGGCGTTATTGTTACAGATCCTGTAAAGGACTGTTGCTCAATAAGTCATAGTCAAGGGTTGGCGACCTATCTACAATCGCCCCCAATTTCCGTTCGGCACTGCTTGCAAGTCGCAGGATTGAAGGAAGCCCCAGCGCTCCTTTTTGCTGACTTCGTCAAGTTTCGCCCAACGGCGATACCGGGCGGACCCCCCTCCGCGTTTTCCGCACCAAATGGAATTGGTCTGCTATACAGGCCTTTGCCTACGAAACCAAAAGCACCGCTAACTCGCTTGAAGCCAAGGTCCTGCAGTCGGGCCCAGGCAGGAGCGGGTACGGGCGCGCAATGCCTCACTTGGTTGGACGAAGTGTTGGCTATCAAACACCAATTGCATTGAAGCAAGCTGATCTAGAGGTCGTGAGATGAGTAAAAAGCGTTACCCCAGACTGTTTGGCATATTGCCCTTTTTAGGCATGCTTTTACTCAGTGGGTGCAACTGGACCCTGCTCGACCCGAAGGGACAGGTCGGCATTGAGCAAAAGAACCTGATCCTGATCGCAATCGGCCTGATGCTGCTGGTCGTCGTGCCAGTCATCATCATGACCGTGGTGTTCGCCTGGAAGTATCGCGCTTCCAACAAGGCAGCCACCTACACCCCGGACTGGTCGCACTCGACCAAGATCGAGGCTGCGGTGTGGATCATCCCGATCCTGATCATCATCGTGCTGGGTTACGTGACCTACAAGTCCACCCACAAGCTCGACCCGTACCGTCCTCTGGATTCCGACGTGAAGCCCGTGCAGATCGACGTCGTCGCGCTAGACTGGAAGTGGCTGTTCATCTACCCGGAACAAGGTATCGCCACGGTCAACAAGATCGTCTTCCCGGCCAATACCCCGGTCAACTTCCGCGTCACTTCCGACGCCGTGATGAACTCGTTCTTCATCCCGGGCCTGGGTGGCCAGATCTATGCCATGGCGGGCATGACCACCAAGCTGCACCTGATCGCCAACGAAAACGGCGTGTTTGACGGTATCAGCGCCAACTACAGCGGTGCTGGCTTCACCGGCATGAAATTCAAGGCTACTGCCACGTCCCAGGAAGACTTCGAGAAGTGGGTCGCCGAAGTCAAGCAGTCGCCGAAGAAGCTGGACAAGGCCGAATACGAAGCCTTGGCCAAACCAAGCGAAAACAACCCAGTCACGCTGTATAGCGAGGCCTCGCCTGACCAGTTCCAGCTGATCGTCGACAAGTACGAAGGCATGAACCGCGGTCGTTCGAGCCACGAAGAAGCTGGCAGCAAAGACCTGGCCACTACCAAGGGTGTGGAATCGAGTATGCAACCAGCTGCCGGTGCAGAGGAGTAAGAGATGTTCGGTAAATTAAGCCTGGAGGCGATACCCTATCACGAGCCGATAGTCATGGTGACACTCGCCATAATCGCGCTCGGTGGTATCGCTGTCGTTGGTGCAATCACCTACTTCCGCAAGTGGTCCTACTTGTGGACCGAGTGGTTGACGACCGTCGACCACAAGAAAATCGGGGTGATGTACATCATCGTCGCGATGGTCATGCTGCTGCGCGGCTTTGCCGACGCCATCATGATGCGGACCCAGCTGGCTGTTGCCACCGGTGGTTCCGAAGGCTACCTGCCGCCTGAACACTATGACCAGATCTTCACCGCCCACGGTGTGATCATGATCATCTTCATGGCGATGCCATTCTTCACCGGCCTGATGAACCTTGCGGTTCCTCTGCAGATCGGTGCACGTGACGTGGCCTTCCCGTTCCTGAACTCCCTGAGCTTCTACCTGCTGCTGGCAGGCGTGCTGCTGGTGAACATCTCGCTGGGCGTTGGTGAATTCGCCAAGACCGGTTGGGTTGCCTATCCGCCGCTCGCGGGCATTCAGTACAGTCCGGGCGTGGGTGTCGACTACTACATCTGGGCGCTACAGCTCTCAGGATTGGGTACGACACTGACAGGCGTGAACTTCCTCGTCACCGTGATGAAGATGCGCGCACCTGGCATGAAGCTGATGGACATGCCTATCTTCACCTGGACCTGCACCTGGGCAAACGTCCTGATCGTGGCTTCGTTCCCGATCCTGACCGCTGCACTGGCACTGCTGACCGTTGACCGTTATCTGGACTTCCATATCTTCACCAACGAGCTTGGTGGGAACCCGATGATGTACGTCAACCTGTTCTGGGCGTGGGGTCACCCTGA
Organism: Pseudomonas sp. KCJK9111; assembly: GCF_046231935.1. Classification (NCBI taxonomy): domain Bacteria; kingdom Pseudomonadati; phylum Pseudomonadota; class Gammaproteobacteria; order Pseudomonadales; family Pseudomonadaceae; genus Pseudomonas; species Pseudomonas sp. KCJK9111. The sequence continues at coordinate 8,419 of NZ_JBJJMO010000081.1, forward strand.
GGTTTACATCCTGATCCTGCCGGCCTTCGGCGTGTTCTCGGAAGTCACCTCCACCTTCGCCGGCAAGCGTCTGTTCGGCCACCACGCGATGATCTACGCATCGGGTGCGATCGCTGTTCTGGGCTTTGCGGTTTGGCTGCACCACTTCTTCACCATGGGTGCCGGCGCCAGCGTCAACACCTTCTTCGGCCTGGCGACGATGCTGATCTCCATCCCGACGGGTGTGAAGCTGTTCAACTGGCTGTTCACCATCTACCAGGGCCGTCTGCGCTTCACCGCGCCGATCCTCTGGACCCTGGGCTTCATGATCACCTTCTCCATCGGTGGCATGACCGGCGTTCTGCTGGCTGTACCGGGTGCTGACTTCGTGCTGCACAACAGCCTGTTCGTGATCGCCCACTTCCATAACGTGATCATCGGTGGTGCGGTATTCGGCTATATCGCCGGCTTCGCCTACTGGTTCCCGAAAGCCTTCGGTTTCACCCTGAACGAGAAGTGGGGCAAGGCTGCCTTCTGGTTCTGGATCTCGGGCTTCTACGTGGCGTTCATGCCGCTGTACGCACTGGGCTTCATGGGTATGACCCGTCGTCTGAACCACTCGGACAACCCACTGTGGGAACCCTACCTGTACGTTGCCGTGGTTGGTGCCGTGCTGATCCTGTTCGGTATCGCCTGCCAGCTGATCCAGCTGTTCGTATCGGTTCGCGATCGTCACCAGAACCTGGACGTGACCGGCGACCCATGGGGCGGCCGTACCCTGGAATGGTCGACTTCCTCGCCACCTCCGTTCTACAACTTCGCCCACATGCCTGAGAAGGTTGGCCTGGATGCCTGGCACGAAGCCAAGGAAGCCGGTGTTGCCTACAAGGTGCCGGGCAAGTACGAAGCGATCCACATGCCGAGCAATACCTCTACCGGTTTGTTCATGGGTCTGTTCCTGACCATCTTCGGCTTCGCTTTCATCTGGCACATCTGGTGGCTGGTCGGCGCAAGCCTGGTTGCAACCATCGCTGTCTTCGTTCGCCACGCTGCGCGTGACGACCAGGGCTACATGGTTCCGGCCGAAGAAGTGGCGCGCATCGAAGGCGAGCGCATGAAAGCGTTGGCCAATGCAGGTGCTCTGCCTGCCGGCGCACGTGTCGAATCGTTTGAGCGGGTGTAATCAATGTCCAGTCAAGTAATGCACGGTGCTCATGGTCACGACCATGGGCACGACGATCACCACCACGACTCGGGCCAGATGACCGTACTGGGCTTCTGGCTGTACCTGATGACCGACTGCATCCTGTTTGCGTCGCTCTTCGCCACCTACGCGGTGCTGTCCGGCAGTTTTGCCGGCGGCCCGTCGGGTCATGACATCTTCCAGCTCGATTTCGTAGCTGTTGAAACGTTGTTCCTGCTGCTGTCCTCGATCACCTTCGGCTTCGCCATGCTGAAGATGTTCGCCGGTAACAAGGCAGGCGTCTTGGGCTGGTTGGCTGTGACCTTCCTGTTCGGTGCAGGCTTCATCGCGATGGAAATCTACGAGTTCCATCACCTGATCGGCGAAGGCTTCGGCCCGAACCGCAGTGGCTTCCTGTCGGGCTTCTTCGCCCTGGTAGGCACCCACGGTCTGCACGTGACGGCTGGTCTGATCTGGATGGCAATCATGATGTACCAGATCAACAAGCACGGCATCACGCCGACCGCCAAGACCCGCATGAGCTGCCTGAGCCTGTTCTGGCACTTCCTGGACGTGGTCTGGATCTGCGTATTCACCGTCGTCTACCTGCTGGGGGTTCTGTAATGGCTAACGCACACGACACTCATCACGAAGGCAGCCACGGCAGCGTCAAGTCGTACATGATCGGTTTCGTCCTGTCGATCATCCTGACCGCGATTCCGTTCGGCCTGGTGATGTTCCCAAGCCTGCCGAAGAACCTGACCGTTCTGGTCGTTGTGGCCATGGCCGTGATTCAGGTGGTGGTACACCTGGTGTACTTCCTGCACATGGACCGCTCGAAAGGGCAACGCAACAACGTATCGACGTTCCTGTTCACCGTCATGGTGATCGCGCTGCTGGTTGGCCTGTCGCTGTGGATCATGTTCAGCATCCACGCCGAAATGCTGGCCAAGTGAGGTAAGACTGCATGTCCGTTAAGCACTTTATCCAAATCACCAAACCGGGGATCATTTTCGGTAACGTGCTTTCCGTGGCAGGCGGTTTCTTCCTTGCCGCGAAGGGCCATGTGGACTTCGCCCTGCTGCTGGCAGTGGTCGTTGGTACTTCCCTGGTGGTGGCGTCCGGTTGTGCATTCAACAACTGCATCGACCGCGACATCGACCAGAAAATGGAGCGCACCAAGAACCGCGTGATGGTACAGGGTGGCATGTCACTGCCCCTCGCGCTGATCTATGCCACCCTGCTTGGGGTGGCGGGTTTCAGCTTGCTCTACGTCCAGGCCAACCCCTTGTCCGCGTACTGCGCACTGATCGGCTTCGTGGTCTATGTGGGCTTCTACAGCCTGTGGCTCAAGCGTAAATCGGTGCACGGCACCTTGGTCGGCAGCCTGTCCGGTGCCATGCCGCCTGTCATTGGCTATTGCGCTGTCAGCAATAGCTTTGACCTGGCGGCTGTGACCCTGCTGGTGATGTTCAGCCTGTGGCAGATGCCGCACAGCTTTGCCATCGCCATCTTCCGCTTCAAGGACTACAGTGCCGCAAACATTCCGGTATTGCCGGTGGCGCGCGGCATTTTGGCTGCGAAAAAACAGATCGTGCTGTATGTGCTGGCATTCGTGCTTGCGACCTTGATGCTCACCCTGGGCGGTTACGCCGGCCTCGGCTACATGGCCGTGGCAGCTGCCATGGGCCTTTACTGGCTGTACATGGCATGGGGTGGCTACAAGGCCGAAGATGACAGCAAGTGGGCACGCAAAGTGTTTGGCTTCTCCATCCTTACCGTCATGGCCTTGAGCCTGATGATGGGTGTGGATAGCCAGACGGCTGCTGACGTACTGATGACCTACGCACGCTGAAACCACGCCTGCTTCACGAAAACCCCGGCCTGTGTGCCGGGTTTTTTTTTGCCTATGCGGGGCCTGTCGCTGGTAAGCCAGGTGACGTGCCCAGTACACAGTTTTTCGTTTTTGGCTTACCAGCATGGGACTATCCGTGAGCAGCTGGCAAAAAATGCTCCTGAATAGATCCAAAAAAACAGTAAATTACCCTTTACAAGTCGGCTCTATCGGCACTATCTTCTGAATCAGGCCGCCCCATGCGGCCAGCGTCGCTCGGACGGTTCCGGGCGCTTACGTTTTCAGAGGAAACCATGGCCAATCCAGGTTTGCCGCGCCGCTTTGCGCGCATCGATCGTCTCCCGCCCTACGTCTTCAACATCACTGCCGAGCTCAAGATGGCTGCCCGCCGCCGTGGCGAGGACATCATCGACCTGAGCATGGGTAACCCCGATGGCGCCACGCCGCCGCATATCGTCGAGAAGCTGGTGCAAGTCGCTCAGCGCGAGGATACCCATGGCTATTCCACATCCCGCGGCATCCCTCGCCTGCGTCGCGCCATCTCGAACTGGTACAAGGAGCGCTACGAGGTCGACATCGACCCTGAAGAAGAGGCCATCGTCACCATTGGCTCGAAAGAGGGCCTGGCACACCTGATGCTGGCCACCCTGGATCAAGGCGATACGGTACTGGTGCCCAACCCCAGCTACCCGATTCACATCTACGGCGCTGTCATCGCCGGAGCCCAGGTGCGTTCTGTGCCGCTTGTGCCGGGTGTGGACTTCTTCAACGAGCTTGAGCGGGCCATTCGCGAGTCCATCCCCAAGCCCAAGATGATGATTCTCGGCTTCCCGTCCAACCCGACCGCCCAGTGCGTGGAGCTGGACTTCTTCGAGCGCGTGGTGGCATTGGCTAAGCAATATGGCGTGCTGGTGGTGCACGATCTGGCGTATGCCGACATCGTCTACGACGGCTGGAAAGCACCGTCTATCATGCAGGTTCCTGGCGCCAAGGACATTGCGGTGGAGTTCTTCACCTTGTCTAAAAGCTACAACATGGCCGGCTGGCGGATCGGCTTCATGGTTGGCAACCCCGAGCTGGTCAACGCCTTGGCGCGCATCAAGAGTTACCACGATTACGGTACATTCACGCCTTTGCAGGTGGCTGCCATCGCAGCGCTGGAAGGGGATCAGCAGTGCGTACGGGATATTGCCGAGCAGTACCGTCAGCGTCGCAATCTGCTGGTCAAGGGCTTGCACGAGTTGGGCTGGATGGTCGAGAACCCCAAGGCGTCCATGTACGTCTGGGCCAAGATCCCGCCTGAGTACGCACACCTGGGTTCGCTCGAGTTTTCCAAGAAGCTCCTCGCCGAGGCGAAGGTGTGTGTTTCGCCAGGTATCGGCTTTGGCGACTATGGTGACGACCATGTGCGGTTTGCCTTGATCGAGAACCAGGATCGGATTCGTCAGGCCATTCGCGGTATCCGCCAGATGTTCCGGGCTGACGGGCTGGCGCGCAAGTAACCTTTGACGGCCTGCCGTTGGAATTCCCGGCGGCAGGTACGCAGCGCTCGATGGCAGGACGGGCTTCCGTATGTTCCCTATCCTGCTAACTGACTACCTTCGGCACTCATTTCTTTCACGATGGTAGTGACATGAGTGTTTTTACCGCCTATTTCTGTGGGACAGGTTCCCATCGCTTCGACGACACCAACACCAATTTCTGGAATGGCGAACTGGTTTCGACCCTGGCCAGCCAAGACCAGGGCCGCGAGTTTGCTCACTGGGTTGCTGTCGACGGTCCGGGCAGCGGCAATCTTCAGGACGACAGCCTGTTCGTCGATCCCGGTGGTTACTACAACTGGACAGGGCAGTTGTTTGGCCGCGGCTGGGAAGAAAACGTCAGCCATGTGCTGCAAATCATCAAAGGCCAAAGCAACTGGCAGCGCACCAAACTGAGCGAGGCCGAATACAACCGCCTCAAGGATGCCGGCGTCCCTGTGCCGGAGGTGGCTTCGACCGCTTCGTGGTTCTGGAGGACCTACGACTACGGTGACCGCCAACCCACGCCGCAGCAACTACAGGAACGCATTATTCATCTGTTCCGCAAACCGCGCGTACCTACACAGGTCAACCTGGTCGGCTGGAGCCGCGGCGGCATCAGCTGCCACATGCTGGCCAATGCCATGGCCAAGGACCCTGAGTTGTGCGATGTCCCCGTCAACATCTTTACCATCGATCCGGTTCCAGGCATTGGCAATGTGCAGCCAGAGCGCGTGATGCTGTCGAGTAATGTGCGTGAATATGTAGGCTTCTACTCCCGTGACGAACGTTCCAAAGGGTTCGCCTGCGTGGTGCCAGGCGTACAACCTGGCACCCGGATATGCGTGTTTCCCATGCCGGGTCGGCACGCGACATTGGTGGGGAATGCGTCGGTTGACGGTGCTGGCAGCGGCCAAGTGCTGGTCGAGCCGGGCTTGGTGGTCAGGCACTACGCCGAAGTGTGCCTCAGGCGCTGGGGTGTCGAATTGGCCAAGTGTCTGGACTTGAGTGACAAACAAGTGATGGCCTATCACAAGGCAATGGCAGACCGTGAAGACCAGTACCAAGCAATGCGTCGCAAGTCCTACACCGTCGTGACCGAAGGTAGCCGTGACGACAGGCTATTACATCAAGGCACACGGCAAACGACCTTCAGCCATGTACGCGGCGATCCCTATTACCCAGCTGCAGGTCTTGGTCTGACGCAGTGCGATGGAGATACCTATAAAGCGTTGCGCTAACTTGACCCGTGGGGGAAGAGGGCGTCTGGTGACAGTCAATCGCCTGCAGTTATTTTTTTCTGCCCCTCTATTCAATCACCCCCGCTTGGCCCGAGAATGGCTCCTCGGGCCAGCCCCGATCTCAACCACCTTCCTTCCGTGCAATCATGTCCGAATATAACCCTTGCCTTGACTGCGGCGCTTGCTGCGGGTATTTCCGTGTGTCCTTCTTCTGGGGTGAATGCCAGTCCTCCGGCGGTGTGGTGCCTGACGATCTGGTGGTGCAGGTGAGTCCGTCTCGGGTGGCCATGATTGGCACTGACGCCAAGCCCTGCCGTTGCACCAGCCTGCAGGGCGAGGTGGGGCAAGGCGTTGCCTGCACCATCTACGCCAACCGTTCCAGCACCTGCCGCGAGTTCGAGGCGTCGTGGGAAGGGGGCGTACACAACCCACGCTGTGATACCGCCCGGGCCGCCTACGGTCTACCGCCATTGACTCCGCCTGGGGCCAATGAGCCCCATTGGCCCGATGATGGGGCTGAGGTCGCCTAAGTCGGCATGTAGGCGTTCGCTTATGAGCGTCCTTCACCTGAGTCCATAACATGGAAGTCGGGCATAGTCGCAATCTTTGACAAGGCAGAGACGCGCATCTGAGCGTCCTGGCTGTCAACTGTGCACCGCCGTGGAGTTTTGCAATGCCTGAACGCCGCACTTGACGCTAAACTGTCATCTTACCTAGCAATGGACAGGTGAGCCGGCGTGACCCCACCCCGAAGTTTCCCGAGTGATCTGTGTCTCGATAGCCCGCGCCTTTACCTGCGCCCCATGCGCCACGCAGATGCGGCAAAGTGGTTGGCGATCATGGCCGACCCGGAAGTCATGCGGTACTGGCACCACGCGCCCTGGCAGAGTCTGGCTGAAGCCCAGAGCGCACTGGCAGCTGATCGTGAGGCGTATGCCAATGGTGAGCAACTCAAGCTTGGCATGTATCGCCGGGACAACGGCGAGCTGATTGGCATGGTTCAACTGTTCAACATCGACGACACCTCCCGGCGAGGTGAGATCGGCTATTGCCTGGCCAGCGCCGTGCAGGGAAGGGGGTATATGGATGAAGCATTGACGTGCTTTATCGACTATATCGCCAACACCCTGCACATGCGCCGCCTGGAAGGCGAGATCGACCCTCGCAACCAAGGCTCGGCGCGCACGTTGGAGCGCCAGGGGTTTGTGCTGGAGGGCACCCTGCGGGCGCGTTGGTGCGTAGGCGGTGAGCTATCCGACTCGGGCATCTACGGGCTGCTGCTCGAACCGCCGGTGGCTTGAAGGACTGCGAACACCCAGTTTGGAAGCGGGGGATGACATGGGTTATGGTCATCCCCTGTACCGTCCTTCTAGGTGTCCTTTGCCCGCTTTTTATCTCAGCATTTCGCTCCTGCTGTACTTGGTCGCTCTGTGCTTCGATGGCGCCTCGATGAGCGATGGCCACCACATGCCAGCCCTGCAGATGTTGCTGTACGGGCCTTGGGGCGTACCCTTCGGGCTGAACCAGTGGTTCGCCAATCCGTTGCTCGCCCTGGCCATTCTGGCGCATCGGCGCTTTCGCCGCTTGGCCCTGCTGCTAGGGCTTTGTGCTCTGTATCTGGCGGCGACCAGTTTGGGTATCGACCGCCTGCCGGACAATCTGAGTTATGAGTTTCACGACCTGACAGGTTTGGCGGCAGGGTTCTATGTGTGGGTGGCAGCCATGCTGGTATTTTGCCTTGGTCAGGGCTGGTACTGTTTGAAAGCGCGCCAGGCCGCTGATATACCTGGGTGGAATTGGGCGGACGTTACCCTGATTGCGGCATTGGCGGTGACGTTGTATGCCGCCACGCAGATGCCGTCGTTGCGCTTCGAGCCGAGCAGGGTATTGATGCCGCCGGAGCAGCCTCAGACGCTTTGACACTCAAGGAGAGTTTGCATGATCAAGCACTACCTGGCGGGGCTGGCATTGGCGTGCTGCACGACGCTGGCGATCGCCGCCGAACCTTCTCCAGCCTATACCCGCTGTATGGAGGGTGCCTCTAATACCCTGGCCATGGGTGAATGCCTCAAGGCTGAGACGCAGGCACAGGATCAACGCCTGAACCGCGTCTACAAGCAGCTGATGGGTGAACTGGCGGCGGATCAGCAAAACAGCCTGCGTGATGTGCAGCGCAAGTGGCTGGTCTATCGGGATGGCAACTGCCAGTTTTATCGCAAGGCCAGCGGCGGCACCATGGCGCAGTTGGAGGGCGGGACCTGCCTGATGGACATGACCCGAGAGCGGGCGGCGGAACTTGAGCGGAACCTTAGCGGTGATGAGTTCTAAACTTGCCACGGTATATGTCTTCTGTAGGATAAAACGTGCAGCGGCTCCAAGCGTTGAGGCAGTGCGCTAGTGACTGGGGCCGCTGCGCGGCCCATCGCGGCGCAAGGCCGCTCCTACATAGAACTGTGTAGTATTCAAAGGATTTGCAGGCGTCAACTCATCTATTGAATTTATATATTGCAGTTGCAGTTGCAGTTGCTTCTAAGCGCGCGGTAGTTCAGGCGCCGCAGATCGCGACTTCAGGAGGCCGAGTGCAGGGCTTGCGGAGGGAGGTGACAGGCATGGATGCCTGTCAAGCGCTGGGCCCCAGGATGGGGCCTGCAGCGCGGTCCTCCCGGGAGCAAGCCCGGAGCGAGGGAACCCCGGAGCGCAGCGTAGGGGCCGGATGATAGGAGCAGGCGGTTTTTGCTTACTTTTTGACAAGACAAAAAGTGAGCCGCCGTAAGGGCGGAAA
>NZ_JBJJMO010000082.1:0-16558 GCF_046231935.1 Pseudomonas sp. KCJK9111
AGGCATTTTCGCCCCGCTGCGTGGAGACTCTCCCTTGACCACCATCGTTTCAGTCCGCCGCAATGGCAAAGTCGTCATGGGCGGCGACGGCCAGGTATCCCTCGGCAACACCGTGATGAAAGGCAACGCCAAGAAAGTGCGTCGCCTGTACCACGGTCAGGTCATCGCGGGCTTTGCCGGCGCCACTGCCGATGCCTTCACCCTGTTCGAACGCTTCGAAGGCCAACTGGAGAAACACCAGGGCCACCTGATTCGCGCGGCCGTGGAACTGGCCAAGGAATGGCGTACCGACCGTTCCCTCAGCCGCCTCGAAGCCATGCTGGCCGTGGCCAACAAGGATGCTTCGCTAATCATCACCGGCAACGGTGACGTGGTCGAGCCTGAAGACGGCCTGATCGCCATGGGTTCCGGCGGCGCCTACGCCCAGGCCGCAGCCCGTGCGCTGCTGAACAAGACCGACCTCTCGGCCCGCGAAATCGCCGAGACCGCGCTGAACATCGCCGGTGACATCTGCGTGTTCACCAACCACAACCTGACCATCGAGGAGCAGGACCTGGCCGAGTGATCAGCTGCTCTGGCGCCCCGTCCCGGTGACGGGGCTTTTCCACGCTGAATCATTCGTATCAGGACCCTATTGATCATGTCCATGACCCCCCGCGAGATCGTCCACGAACTCAACCGCCACATCATCGGCCAGGACGACGCCAAGCGCGCCGTGGCCATCGCCCTGCGCAACCGCTGGCGGCGCATGCAGCTCCCTGCCGAGCTGCGTGCCGAAGTGACGCCCAAGAACATCCTGATGATCGGCCCCACCGGCGTGGGCAAGACCGAGATCGCCCGGCGCCTGGCCAAGCTGGCCAATGCCCCGTTCCTCAAGGTCGAAGCCACCAAGTTCACTGAAGTGGGCTATGTGGGCCGCGATGTGGAATCCATCATCCGCGACCTGGCCGACGCGGCCTTGAAGATGCTGCGTGAGCAGGAAATCATCCGCGTGCGCCACCGCGCCGAAGATGCCGCCGAAGAGCGCATCCTCGATGCCCTGCTGCCACCGGCACGGGCCAGCAGCTTCAGCGAGGAAGCCGCCCAGACCAGTTCCGATTCCAACACCCGCCAGCTGTTCCGCAAGCGCCTGCGCGAAGGCCAGTTGGACGACAAGGAAATCGAAATCGAGGTGGCCGATGCCGTGGGCGTCGAAATCGCCGCGCCTCCTGGCATGGAAGAAATGACCAACCAGTTGCAGAGCCTGTTCGCCAACATGGGCAAGGGCAAGCGCAAGTCGCGCAAGCTGAAGGTTCGTGAAGCGCTGAAAATGGTGCGCGACGAGGAGGCCGGTCGCCTGGTCAATGAAGAAGAGCTCAAGGCCAAGGCGCTGGAAGCGGTCGAGCAGCACGGCATCGTGTTCATCGACGAGATCGACAAGGTCGCCAAACGCGGCAATGTCGGCGGTGCCGATGTCTCCCGTGAGGGTGTACAGCGCGATCTGCTGCCGCTGATCGAAGGCTGCACGGTCAATACCAAGCTGGGCATGGTCAAGACCGACCACATCCTGTTCATCGCCTCGGGCGCGTTCCACTTGAGCAAGCCGAGCGACCTGGTGCCTGAACTGCAAGGTCGCCTGCCGATCCGCGTGGAGCTCAAGGCCCTGACGCCGGAAGATTTCCAGCGCATCCTGCGCGAGCCGCATGCCTCGCTGACCGAGCAGTACCAGGCACTGCTCAAGACCGAAGGGCTTAACATCGAGTTCGTCGAGGATGGCATCAAGCGTTTGGCCGAGATCGCCTACCAGGTCAACGAGAAAACCGAGAACATCGGTGCCCGTCGCCTGCACACGTTGCTCGAACGCCTGCTCGAAGAGGTGTCGTTCAGCGCTGGCGACCTGGCCAGCGCCCATGACGAAGCGCCGATCCAGATCGACGCAGCTTACGTGAACAGCCACCTGGGCGAGTTGGCCCAGAACGAAGACCTGTCCCGCTACATCCTGTAACGGGCCTGCGCCAGGCTGCAAGCGAGCCCGTGCGGCGCTTGCAGCCTGGCGACACAGGTTTTTTGCTCAAGAAGCTGGCGAGCGCTTCTTGCAGCGGGTAGCGTGCGGTGTGTAACTCAAACAGAGATCACGCCCATGGCTCGCATGCCTACCGCCATCAACCTGCACAAAGCCTCCAAGACCCTGCGCCTTACCTACGGGCCCGATGAGGTCTACCACCTGCCCGCCGAATTCCTGCGCGTGCACTCCCCCTCCGCCGAAGTCCAGGGGCACGGCAACCCCATTTTGCAGTTTGGCAAGGTCAACGTCGGCCTCGTCGGACTGGAGCCGGCGGGTCAATACGCCTTGAAACTTACCTTCGACGATGGCCATGACAGCGGCCTGTTCACCTGGGAATACCTGGAGCAGCTGTGCCTGCGGCAGGATGCCTTGTGGGCCGAATACCTCGAGGCGCTGCACAAGGCCGGCAAGACCCGTGACCCTTCGGAGTTCGTGGTCAAGCTGATGCTTTAGCCGCTCCCCTCGCACGCGCCTTCGTCCGCCATGCCGGCCCAACTGACAATGATAAGGAGCTTACGACAGCGCCAGGTTGCTTCGCGCCTGAAACTCGGGTAACCAGTAGAGGTGGCCATTTACCAGCATGGCGCTGCAGGCGCCTGATCGTCCGTAGCACTGCAGGACGCGGTCACGGATTACCCGAGTAGCGGTATCAGGGACACGTCGGTGCACCCTCGCCAGCCGGTACTCGTCTCAGACAACGGAGCGTCGCGGATGAGTAACAACAACAATGAAGATCAGCAGCAGAGCCCGCAACGCGCCACGGGCCTGAACCCGATGGTGGGCGTTCGACGCAAGGACCTGTTGGGCACGGCCCAGACCGTGCTGCGCCAGGCTGTGCGTCAGCCCCTGCACAGTGCCAAGCACGCGCTTGCCTTCGGGCTCGAACTGAAAAATGTGATGCTGGGCAAATCGAGCCTTGCCCCTGCCAGCGATGATCGCCGCTTCAACGACCCGACCTGGTCACAGAACCCGCTTTACCGACGTTACCTGCAAAGCTACCTGGCATGGCGTAATGAACTGCAGGCCTGGATCAGCAGCAGTGACCTGCCCCCTGAGGACATCAGCCGCGGGCAGTTCGTCATCCATCTCATGACCGAAGCGCTGGCGCCTACCAATAACCTGTCCAATCCTGCCGCGCTCAAGCGCTTCTTCGAGACCGGCGGCAAGAGCGTGCTCGATGGTCTGTCGAACCTGGCCAGGGACGTGGTCCACAACGGCGGCATGCCCCGCCAGGTGAACATGGATGCTTTCGAAGTGGGCAAGGACCTGGGCAGCAGTAGCGGCGCGGTCGTGTACCGTAACGAGGTGCTGGAATTGATCCAGTACAGCCCCCTCACCGAGCAGGTGCATGAGCGGCCACTGCTGGTGGTGCCACCGCAGATCAACAAGTTCTACATCTTTGATCTGTGCCCGGAAAAAAGCCTGATGCGCTTCTGTCTGGACGCCCGGCAACAAACCTTCATGGTCAGTTGGCGCAACCCGACCAGGGCGCAGCGTGACTGGGACTTGTCTACCTATGCGCAGGCACTTGGCGAGGCGGTGGACGCCGTGCTGAGCATCACCGGCAGTGCGACCCTGAACATGCTCGGTGCATGCTCAGGGGGGATTACCTGCACCGCGTTGCTGGGTCATCTAGCGGCGCGTAATGAAACCAAGGTCAATGCCTTGACCCTGCTGGTCAGCGTGCTGGACGCCACGCTCGACAATGCGCTGGCATTGTTCGTCGACGATCAGGCGCTGGATGCGGCCAAGCGTCAATCCCAGCAGGCGGGGGTACTCGAGGGCAGCGACCTGGCCCGGCTGTTTGCCTGGATGCGTCCCAACGACCTGATCTGGAACTACTGGGTCAACAATTACCTGCTCGGCAATGAGCCGCCAGCGTTCGACATCCTGTACTGGAACAACGACACCACGCGCCTGCCCGCCGCATTCCATGCCGACCTGATCGAGATGTACAGGCGCAATCCGCTCACCCGTCCCGGTGGCCTCACTGTCTGCGGTACCGCCATCGACCTCAAGCAGGTCAAGTGCGACCTCTTCAGCGTGGCGGGTAATGCCGACCATATTACGCCTTGGCAGGCCTGCTATCGCTCGGCGCGACTGTTCGGGGGCAAGGTCGAGTTCGTGCTGTCCAACAGCGGGCACATCCAGAGCATCATCAACCCGCCCGGCAACCCGAAGGCGCGCTTTCAGGCTGGGGATGGCCAGCATGACGATCCGCTTGCCTGGCAACAGAACGCCGTCAGGCACGTCGATTCATGGTGGCTGCACTGGCAGGGCTGGCTGGCCGACCGAGCCGGGGCATTGATCGAGGCACCGGGCCACTTGGGGTGCCGCAGCCATCCTGCAGCCGACGCTGCGCCAGGCAGCTACGTGCACCAGCGTTGAACCTCTGCGCCGTGGCCACCTGCGCGGTGCCAAGGCGTTTACCTGCTCCAGGAGCCATGCGCATGCCGTCACCTTACGTGTTCAAAACGGTCGAGCTCGATGGCCTGTCCATCCGTACCGTCGTGCGTCCAGGTCAATCGATCTTGGCGCCCTTGCTGATCTTCAACGGCATCGGGGCCAACTTCGAGCTGATATTTCCGTTCATCGAAGCACTGGACCCCGACCTGCAGGTCATCGCCTTCGACGCCCCTGGTGTGGGCGGCTCATCCACGCCGCAGCGGCCTTATCGGTTTTCAGGGCTGGCCCGGCTCGCCACTCGGCTGCTCGACACCCTAAATTACGGCCAGGTCAACGTCATCGGCGTGTCGTGGGGAGGTGGGCTGGCTCAGCAATTCGCCCATGACTACCCGCAGCGCTGCCGAAAACTCATCCTGGCTGCCACGGCCGCAGGCGCGGTCATGGTACCTGGCAAGCCCAAGGTGTTGTGGAGCATGGCCAGCCCCCGCCGGTACGTAGACCCCTCCCATGTCATGCGCATCGCGCCGCTGGTGTATGGCGGCGGGTTTCGCCGGGATCCACACTTGGCGCTAAAGCACGCGGCCACGGCACGCTCGGCTGGCAAGCTGGGTTATTACTGGCAACTGTTCGCGGCACTTGGCTGGACCAGCATCCATTGGCTGCACAAGCTCCGCCAGCCCACCCTGGTGCTGGCCGGGGATGACGATCCGTTGATTCCGCTGGTGAACATGCGTCTGCTGGCCTGGCGTATCCCCAATGCGCAGTTGCACATCATCGATGATGGTCATCTGTTTCTGATCACCCGGCCACACACCATCGCGCCGGTCATCATGAAGTTTCTGGCCGAGCCAACCTGAAACGCCCCACTCGCGATCACCGGCCGAACCGGGCCGAACGGCCGGTGTCCAGATTCAGGCAAGTGCCTTGTCCAGCGCCCGCTCGATTTCGCCCTTGATGGTGCCGCTCATCATCGACATCATCATGCCGAGCTTGAGATCGACACGGATGCTGTCCTGGCCGATGTGCACGCTGCCGTTCGCGCCGCTGCGTGCTACATCGACGCGGTCGCCATCCCACGAGGCCTTGAGGTCATACTCGCGGCTGAGGCGGTCCACCAGCGCTTGGGCCTTAGCACGGGCGGCGTCGCGCCCGAGGGTGTGTTTGCGTTCGACGCTGATCTGGGTCATGCGGGTGTTCCTGAACATGTAGACATAATCGGCATTATGCCCGCCCCCGCCTGGCGGCACACCCCGCCAAGACAAATCCGCTCGTTCGCCCTAGAATGGCGTCAATTAATTTCGGTGAAGCGATATGAACGACCAGCGCAAAGGCGACCACGCCGAACCCACGACCCATTTTGGCTACCAGGACGTGCCTGAAAGCCAGAAGGCGCGCAAGGTCGCCGAAGTGTTCCACTCGGTGGCGGCCAAATACGACCTGATGAACGACGTGCTCTCCGGCGGCATGCACCGCCTGTGGAAGCGCTTCACCATCGAGCTGTCGGGCGTTCGCAGCGGCAACCGTGTGCTGGACATCGCCGGCGGCACGGGCGACCTGGCAGCCAAGTTCTCGCGCCTGGTGGGCCCGACCGGGCACGTGGTGCTGGCCGACATCAACGAGTCCATGCTCAAGGTCGGCCGCGACCGCCTGCTGGACCGTGGCGTGGCCGGCAACATCGAGTTCGTCCAGGCCGACGCTGAAAAGCTGCCGTTTCCGGACAACCATTTCGACTGCGTGACCATCGCCTTCGGCCTGCGCAACGTCACCCACAAGGAAGACGCCATTCGCTCCATGCTGCGCGTGCTCAAGCCGGGTGGCCGCCTGCTGGTGCTGGAGTTCTCCAAGCCGACCAACAAGCTGATGTCCAAGGCCTACGACGCCTACTCGTTCGCCTTCATGCCCCTGGCCGGCAAGCTGATCACCAACGATTCCGAGAGTTACCGCTACCTGGCCGAATCGATCCGCATGCACCCTGACCAGGAAACCCTCAAGGCCATGATGGTACAGGCCGGGTTCGACCGGGTGACCTACCACAACATGACCAGCGGCATCGTGGCCGTGCACCGGGGGATCAAGCCCTGATGCTCATGGCCGGTCTGCTCGCCAGCGCCGAACATGGCCTGAACCGCGTCCTGCGCATGGACAGCACGGCATTGCCAAGGCTAGCGGCGCTGGAAGGCAAGGTCATCGAGATCGACTGCCGCCAACCGGCCATTCAGGTCTTCATCCTGCCCGACGAGCAGGGCCTGATGCTGGCCAGTGCCTGGGAAGGCGAGGTCGACTGCCGGTTGAGCGCGCCGGCGGCAAGCTTGGCGCACCTGGCGTTGTCGCGAGACAAGACGGCAGTCCTGCACAGCCCACACGTGGCGTTGCACGGCGATACCGCGGCCCTGCTCGATCTGTTCGGCATTCTCCAGGACCTGGAGCTGGACTGGGAGCATGAGCTGCAGAAGTGGCTGGGCCCTGTGCCCACGGCCCTGATCGCAGGGCACATCCGCCTGCGCACCCGTTGGACCCGTCAAGGCCTGGCACGCCTGAGCCAGAGCCTGTCCGAGTATCTGGCGGAAGAATCGCGTACGCTGGTAGGCAAACGCGAAGCCGAGGCCGCCTTCAGCGAACTCGATGCCATGAAGGTCGATACAGAACGCCTCGAGGCGCGCATCTTGCGCCTTTCCCGATCCCTTGATTCCAGCGATAACGCATGAAGTTGCTCGCCTTCCGCCGCCTTTTCCGCATCCAGCGCGTCGTCATCCGCTACCGGCTCGATGACCTGCTGTTCGACTACCCTCTGCCCTGGTGGTTGATGAGCCTGCGGCTGCTGTTGCCGTGGCGCTGGCTGCCACGTCGCGCCTCCGAGCTGAGCCGCGGCGCGCGGTTGCGCATGGCGCTGCAGGACCTGGGGCCTATCTTCATCAAGTTTGGCCAGCTGTTGTCTACCCGGCGCGACTTGCTGCCCACCGACATTGCCGACGAACTGATGCTGCTCCAAGACCGCGTACCGCCGTTCGACCCGCAGAAGGCCGTGGCGCTGATCGAAGCCCAGCTTGGGGCCAAGGTGGGTGAGGTGTTCAGCCGCTTCGACGTGGAGCCCCTGGCGTCCGCATCGGTGGCGCAAGTGCACGCCGCGCGCCTGAAAAGCGGTGAAGAAGTGGTGGTCAAGGTGGTACGGCCGGGGCTCAAGCCAATCATCGCTGCCGACATTGCCTGGCTGTTCCTGATCGCCAAGGGCGCCGAGCGCCTTTCTGCCGATGCACGTCGCCTGCACCCGGTGGAGGTTGTCGGCGATTACGAGAAAACCATCTACGACGAACTCGACCTGCTTCGCGAGGCGGCCAACGCCAGCCAGCTGCGGCGCAATTTCGAGGATTCCGAGCTCATGTACGTGCCCCAGGTCTATTGGGACTGGTGCCGGCCCAAAGTGCTGGTGATGGAGCGTATCTACGGCGTGCCAGTGACCGACATGGTTACCCTCGCCGATCAGCGCACCGACATGAAGATGCTGGCCGAACGCGGCGTCGAAGTGTTCTTCATGCAGGTGTTTCGTGACAGCTTCTTCCATGCCGACATGCACCCGGGCAACATCTTCGTGAGCACGGTCAAGCCGTGGAGCCCCAAGTACATCGCCATCGACTGCGGCATCGTCGGCAGCCTCACCGATGAAGACCAGGATTACCTCGCGCGCAACCTGATTGCCTTCTTCAAGCGCGACTATCGCCGCGTCGCCCAGCTGCACATCGACTCGGGCTGGGTACCGGCCAACACCAAGGTCAATGAGTTCGAAGCGGCCATCCGCACCGTGTGCGAGCCGATCTTCGAAAAACCCCTCAAGGACATTTCCTTCGGCCAGGTGCTGATGCGCCTGTTCCAGACCGCGCGCCGCTTCAACATGGAAGTGCAACCTCAACTGGTGCTGCTGCAGAAGACCCTGCTCAACATCGAAGGCCTGGGGCGTCAGCTGTACCCTGAACTGGACCTGTGGAGCACGGCCAAGCCTTACCTTGAGCGCTGGATGCGCCAGCGCATGAGCCCCAAGGCCTTGCTGGGCAACCTGCACAGCCAGGCTGAGCAGTTGCCGCACCTGGCCAACATGACCCGGGACTTGCTCGAACGACTGTCGCAACCGCACCTGCACGACCCCAAGATGCCTGAGCGCCGTAATGGCGACCATTGGGCCCTACGCCTGCTCGGTGCCGGCTTGCTGGGCGGGGGCGTGATCCTGGGCGGTGTCGCCCTGCAGGCCGGTAGCCTGGCGGCAGCCACGGCGTGGCCGGCCTGGTTGATGCTGGCCGCAGGCCTTTACCTGATCGTGCGCCAATAGCCAGCCGCGCCCGTGGCTGGCACACTAGCGCAAAAGGCCCGCGACGCAGACGGGCCCGTTTTGGAGTCGACGATGAAAGACTGGCTGGACGAGATCAAGTGGAACAGCGATGGCCTGGTGCCGGCCATCGCCCAGGACCACAAGACCGGACGCGTGCTGATGATGGCGTGGATGAACCGTGAAGCACTGGCATTGACCGCTGCCGAGCAACGCGCCATCTACTGGTCGCGCTCGCGCGGCAAACTGTGGCGCAAGGGCGAGGAGTCGGGCCATGTGCAAAAGCTTCACGAAATGCGCCTGGACTGCGACGCCGACGTGATCATCCTCATGGTCGAGCAGGTGGGCCACATCGCCTGCCATACCGGCCGGGAAAGCTGCTTCTACCGCGTCTACGCAGACGGCCAGTGGGCCACCGTCGACCCGGTCCTGAAAGACCCGCACGCCATCTACGACGCAGGACACTGACATGAGCGACACCCTCAACCGGCTGGCCGCCGTGCTCGAAGAACGCAAGCAGGCGGCGCCGGACAGCTCCTATGTGGCCAGCCTGTACCACAAGGGCCTCAACAAGATTCTGGAAAAGCTCGGCGAAGAGTCGGTTGAAACCATCATTGCCGCCAAGGATGCTGCGCTCACCAAGGACTGCAGCGACGTCATCTATGAAACGGCCGACCTGTGGTTTCACAGCCTGGTGATGCTCAGCGCCCTGGGTCAGCACCCGCAAGCCGTGCTCGACGAGCTCGACCGGCGCTTCGGGTTGTCGGGCCATGACGAAAAAGCCGCCCGCCAGCCTTCGGCCTGATGTATGTTCAGGGCTGACGCCCGGTGACCTTCACACAATTTTCGGGAGTACGAAATGGGTATCTTTGACTGGAAACACTGGATCGTCCTGCTGGTCGTGGTGGTGCTGGTGTTCGGCACCAAGAAGCTGAAGAACCTCGGCAGCGACCTGGGCGAATCGATCAAGGGCTTTCGCAAGGCCATGAACGAAGAAGAAACCAAGCCGGCTGAACCTACCCCCCCTCCGGCCCAGCCCGTACCCCCGGTGCAACCGGTGCAGACCACTGCCCAGGCCAGCCAGGGCCATACCATCGAAGGCCAGGCCCAACCGGTCCAAGAGCCGCAGCGGAAAGACTGACTTATGTTCGGCATCAGTTTCAGCGAGCTGCTGCTCGTCGGCCTCGTCGCCCTGCTGGTGCTCGGCCCCGAGCGCCTGCCGGGCGCCGCCCGCACGGCGGGCTTGTGGATCGGCCGGCTCAAACGCAGCTTCAACAGCATCAAGATGGAAGTCGAGCGCGAAATCGGCGCCGATGACATCCGCCGCCAGCTGCACAACGAGCACATCATGCACATGGAAGAGCAGGCCAAGCGCATCCTCAACCCCAATGCGCCGCCTGCCCAGCCTCCGGTGACCACGGCCACCGTGCAGCCCCCTGCTGGCCTGCCAACCACGCCAGCTGAAACCGATGCAACTGCCCCTGCCACTGCGCACCCTACCCCTGTAGCGCCCGAGCCGCCGCGAGCCCCATGAGCGAGAATCCGGAACACGACCAGCCCATGCCGCTGGTTTCGCACCTGACCGAACTGCGCACCCGCCTGCTGCGTTGCGTTGCCGTCATCTTCCTGATCTTTGCCGGGTTGTTTTCCTTCGCCCAGCAGATCTACACCCTGGTCTCGGCGCCGCTGCGTGATCATCTGCCCGCCAATGCGACCATGATCGCCACTGACGTGGCCTCGCCCTTCCTGACGCCGTTCAAGCTGACCATGATCGTTTCGCTGTTCCTGGCGATCCCCTTCATCCTGCAGCAGGTCTGGGGCTTCATCGCACCAGGCCTGTACCGTCATGAAAAGCGCATCGCCATACCCCTGCTGATGTCGAGCATCGTGCTGTTCTATGCCGGCATGGCCTTTGCCTATTTTCTGGTCTTCCCGTTGATCTTTGGCTTCTTCGCCAGCGCAACGCCTGAAGGCGTATCGATGATGACCGACATCGCCAGCTACCTGGACTTCGTGATGACGTTGTTCTTCGCCTTCGGCGTAGCCTTCGAGATTCCGGTAGCCGTGGTGCTGCTGGTCTGGATCGGCGTGGTCGATGTGAAGTACCTGAAGAAGATCCGCCCCTACGTGATCATTGGCTGCTTCGTTGTGGGCATGGTGCTGACGCCCCCGGACATCTTCTCCCAGACCCTGTTGGCGGTCCCAATGTGGCTACTGTTCGAGGTCGGCGTGCTGTGCGGCAGCCTGATTCGCAAGCGCGGCAGCGACGAACAGCCTGCCGATGATCATCAAGACCAACCACCCGCGACGCAGCCGTGAACCTGCTGCTGCTGGAGGAGGCCGACTTCATCGCGGCTGACCGGGTTGTATTGGCTGATCGGCGTTTCGTCCATATGCAGGACGTGCACGGGGTCGCCGTCGGTGACACGTTGCGCGTTGGCCGCATCAACGGCCTGATGGGCCTGGCGACGGTGCAGCGCCTGGAGCGCCATGAAGCCGAGCTTCACGTCAGCTTCGATCAGGCGCCACCGGCCAAGCTGCCGTTGACCCTGGTGCTGGCAGTGCCACGGCCCAAGATGCTGCGCAGGCTGTTCCAGACCGTCGCCACCCTTGGGGTGCCGCGCCTGATCCTGCTCAACAGTTACAAGGTGGAAAAGAGCTTCTGGCAAACCCCTTTCCTTCAGCCCGACGTCATCCGTGAAAACCTGATCCTGGGTCTGGAACAGGCACGTGACACCGTGCTGCCGGAAGTCATCATCGAAAAACGCTTCAAACCCTTCGTCGAGGACCGTCTGCCTGCCATCGCCGAAGGCACCCTTGGGCTGGTCGGTCACCCAGGCGACTATCCCGACTGCCCTCGCGCGGTAGAACAGGCAGTCACCCTGGCCATTGGCCCGGAAGGCGGGTGGATCCCCTACGAGGTGGATCTGCTGGGCAAAGCGGGTTTGGCCCCGGTGCAGCTCGGTGCACGCATCCTGCGGGTGGAAACAGCCGTCACGGCCTTGCTCTCACGTATATTCTGACGAACTAGTCAGCTTTTACCCATCAAGTTTCTGTTTCCCTGGCCGATGGCATTGGCAACAACAACTAAATCGTGCTGCCAAGCCGCCAGGGAGTTTCTATGAATCAATGGTTAACCCAGCTTTTGGGCAACGTGAGTGTGACCCGCAAACTGGCGCTGGGCTTCGGCCTGGTGTTGCTGCTGACACTGATCATCACCCTGACCGGGTGGCACGGCATGAATAGCATCACGGCCAGGGGTGACAAGCTGGGCAACATCTCGATCATCCAGCAATACGCCCAGGAACTGCGCATTGCCCGCCAGCATTATGAGCGCCAGCGCGACGAAGCCTCGATCGGCGAGATGGAGAAGGCGCTTGGCACCCTGGACCGTCAGGTTCAGCTGATGCTTGGCCAGATCGACGAACCCGCCGATCATCAGCGCCTCGAACAGCAGCGCGATGCGGTAGCGGCCTACCAGCAAGCCTTCGCGCAGCTCAAACAGTCGAGCTTGCGGCGCGAGGCCAGCCGTGGCGTGCTGGGGGACAGCGCGGACAAGGCCGTTGAACTGGTGGGCCGGGTCCAGCAGCGCCTGCTTCAAGCGGGCGATATCACCCAGTACCGATATGCCGTCACCGTCAACAGCCTGCTCCAGCAAGCGCGCTTCCAGGTGCGTGGTTATACCTACAGCGGCAACGCCGACTATCAGCAGACGGCACTCAAGGCCATCGACCAGGCGCTGGACGAGTTGCGAGGGCTGCCCGGCAAGCTGCCTGCCGAATTCGCCGCCGGCCTGACCGACGCCAGTACCGCCATGGGCGGCTACCGCGACGCCGTGATGCAGTTCGGCGAAGCGCAGAGCGCCAGCGCCCAGGCGTTGCAGCAGATGGCCGACCAAGGCGTGACCTTGATGCAGACCAGCCAGGCCATGACCAGCTCGCAGACCCAGGTACGTGACACGGCGGCCGCTCAGGCAAAGGCGTTGCTGGGGTTGGCCACGGGCCTGGCCGTCTTGCTGGGCCTGCTGGCAGCCTGGGTGATCACCCGCCAGATCATCCTGCCCCTGCGCGAGGCGCTGCGAGGGGCTGAACGGGTGGCCAGCGGCGATCTCACCCTGCATGAGCCTTCGAGGCGTCGAGACGAGCTTGGCCAGTTGCAGGTCAGCATGCAGCGCATGACCCAAGGCCTGCGCGAACTGATTGGTGGCATAGGCGATGGCGTAACCCAGATTGCCAGTGCTGCCGAAGAGCTCTCGGCAGTGACCGAGCAGACCAGCGCAGGGGTTACCAACCAGAAGGTGGAGACTGACCAGGTTGCCACGGCGATGAACCAGATGACGGCGACCGTTCACGACGTCGCACGTAACGCCGAGCAGGCCTCGGAGGCAGCCGTCATGGCCGACCAGCAGGCCCGTGAGGGCGATCGTGTGGTCAGCGAAGCGGTGGCGCAGATCGAGCGGCTGGCCAGCGAGGTGGCCAACTCCAGCGAAGCCATGAGCCAGCTCAAGGGGGAAAGCGACAAGATCGGTAGCGTGCTGGATGTGATCAAGTCGGTGGCCCAGCAGACCAACCTGCTGGCGCTCAACGCGGCGATCGAGGCGGCCCGTGCAGGCGAGGCCGGACGCGGGTTTGCAGTGGTGGCTGACGAGGTGCGCAGCCTGGCGCAACGCACGCAGCAATCCACCGAGGAGATCGAGGAACTGATCGCCGGTCTGCAAAGCGGCACCCAGCGCGCAGCGAGCGTGATGGACAGTAGCCGGCAACTCACCGACAGCACCGTCGAACTGACCCGCCGTGCAGGCAGCTCGCTGGAAAACATCACCCGTACGGTCTCGTCCATCCAGGCGATGAACCAGCAGATCGCCACGGCAGCCGAGGAGCAAACGGCGGTGGCCGAAGAGATCAACCGCAGCGTGATCAACGTACGGGATATTTCAGACCAGACCTCGGCGGCCAGCGAACAGACTGCCAGTTCCAGTGTCGAGCTGGCCCGCCTGGGCACTCACTTGCAGGGCTTGGTGGGGCGTTTCAAGCTTTGACGGGCAGCTCTTTCGGCGCGGTCAATGACCATGCCAGTCAATAGGCGCATTCAGAATGAGGCTCGCACGCAGCCTCTTTATGCGCGCGCAGGTGGCTTGAATAGGCGCGTACCGGGCATTGCCGTTATAGCTGCGTAACCGAAAAAGATCTGACTAGACGGTCCGAATTTTCCTACATGGATTTCAGGTCAAGTCCTACACGTCCTCCGCCGATGGGCAGGGATGGCTTGCACGTATTGCGCGTGCTCTTCATTCCTTCCACTTGCACGGAGAATCCCCATGCTCGGTTACCTCAACCGCAAGCTCGGCAACATCAGCGTCGCCGCCAAGTTGGCCCTTGGTTTCGCCGTGGTGCTGCTGCTCACGCTGGTCACTACGATCAGTGGCTGGCGCGCCCTGGACGGCGCCATCGTTCGCTCGCAGCAATTGAGTGAAATTGGCGAAATCAATGACCTGACCAAGGACCTGCGCGCCGAGCGCATCACGTACCGTGTGCTCGACGATGAGCAGAGCAAGACGCGGATCGGCCGCATACTCGAACAGCTGAGCGCTATGCTCACTACCCTTCAGCAGCGCAGCACAGTCGAAGAATCACGGCAGATGCTCACCGAAAAGCTGGGTTTGCTGCAGCAATTGCGCGATGACTTCACTGAGCTGCAGCGCACGGCCACTAGCCGCGCCACCTTGCGCCAGGCCCTGCTCGTCCAGGAGCAGAAGCTCAGCGCAGCCATCGATGAACTTGAAACCCAGGCCCTGTTGAAGATGCCTGCCGATGGGCAGCAGACCAACGTGCTGGGCATGATGGACACCCTGAGCCGGCATGTGGAGAGCGCCAACCAGCAGAGCCTGGTACCGGCCTACACTTTCTCCCCTGTCGAAGACTTCGCCAAGGTCGGTGAAAGCGCCTTGGAGGCCGCAAGCACTAGCCTGGCTCAGCTGGTCAAGGGCCTGGCGCCTCTCGGGCTGCCGCGCGCCGTGATCGAGCAATCAGGCACCGAATTGGCCCGATACCGTGCCACCTTGGATCAATACCGCCAAGTCGCCGTCAAGGCCGAGCAACTGCAGAACACCATGGAGCGCCGCGGCGACGAGTTACGCTCGGTGAGCCTGGAACTTGGCAAGCGCAAGGTCGAACAACGCGACAGGGAAGCACTGGCCGCCCGCTCGCTGTTGACCACCGTGGCACTGCTGGCGCTGTTGGTCGGCGTGGTCGCCGGGTGGCTGATCACATTGCAGATCACTCAACCGCTGCGCCAGACCCTGGAGGTGGCTGCGCGTATCGCCAAAGGGGACCTGAGCCAGGTCGAGCCGGTGCAGCGCCGCGATGAGATGGGCAAGCTGCAGGCCAGCATGCGTGAAATGACAATAAGCTTGCGCGAACTGATCGGCGGCATCGACCACGGTGTCGGGCAACTCTCGCAAGCCGCGTCGCAACTGGCCTCCAGCAGCGAAGACACCAAGGTGCGCATCAGCCAGCAGCGAGAGGAGACCGACCAGGTTGCCACTGCCATGAACCAGATGAGCGCCACGGTCCAGGAGGTGGCGCAAAATGCAGAGCAGGCATCGATGGCCGCCACCAATGCCGACCAGCAGGCGCAGGTGGGCGATCAGGTGGTGACCGAAGCCATTGGGCGTATCGAACAGTTGTCCGGGCAGATGGACCATTGCCTGGCAGCCATGCAGCACCTGGCCGGCGAGAGTCAGCGCATCGGCAGTATTCTGGACGTGATCAAGTCTGTCTCCGAACAGACCAACCTGCTGGCACTCAACGCCGCCATCGAGGCGGCACGGGCAGGTGAAGCCGGGCGGGGCTTCGCGGTAGTGGCCGATGAAGTGCGCGGCCTGGCCCAACGCACCTCTACCGCCACGGAAGAAATCGGTCAACTGATCGACAGCCTGCACAACGGCACCGACGAAGTTACGCGCTTGCTGGACAGCAGCAAGAACCTTACCGAGCAAAGCGTGGAATTGAGCCGCAGGGCAGGCGATGCGCTGAGCCAGATCACCGGGACGGTCTCGAGCATCCAGGGTATGAACCAGCAGATCGCCACTGCCAGCGAACAGCAGAGCGTGGTGGCCGAACAGATCAATCGCAGCGTGTTGAATGTGCGCGATGCGTCCGATCAGACCAGTGCAGCCAGTGAACAGACGGCCGCTTCAAGTGGAGAGCTGGATCAGTTGGGGCAGCAGCTGAGGGGAATGGTCGGGCGTTTCAGCTTGTAAATACACAGGCAACTGGCAAAAGTGCCAGTTGCCTCCCCTTCAATGCTCACCCTAGCCTACTAATATCGACAATAGTAAAATGCGGGGTCTATATGCACACTGTAAATACTCAGAAAACTCAGCAAAATTCCGTCTACATGCCCTACGGCTTTGCTCCTGCTGCTGCATCGGCACTGATCACTTACACCGGCGAACACTACGATGTTAGTTCAAAAGGATATTTATTGGGCAATGGCTACAGACTTTATCTACCGTCACTTATGCGATTCACCTCGCCAGACAGCATCGCTCCTTTCGAAACACTTAATAACTACTCATATTGTGGCGCAGATCCTGTAAACCACATAGACCCGTCGGGGCATTTCCATATAAACCCACATGTCGCCAGTAGAATCTGGAATAAGACAAGGTACGTAGAGAGATCTATAGCATTAGATAACAAGAAGGCTGCTGCTTTGAAAACACTCAACAAGCTACAGCACACGAAAGAACAAATCAAAAACTACCAGTCACCCAGAGACAAGCTTAAAGC
>NZ_JBJJMO010000083.1:0-16123 GCF_046231935.1 Pseudomonas sp. KCJK9111
TGCATAAGAATAAACATAAAAACAAAGCTTTTATAAATCTCTCTTCGTTAATTTCTGTTGTGTGCCATTCATCCACAGCCTGATCAAAATTTGCTCAGACGGTTTCAATGAGGGGGGTGATGTCCCTATACTTGTCCGCTTACCTTTTCTATTTGCACAACAGGCACGAGGTGCGTGGTGGATTTCCCTTCCCGTTTTGAAGTGATCGTCATCGGCGGCGGCCATGCCGGTACCGAGGCTGCGCTTGCGTCTGCACGCATGGGTGTCAAAACCCTGCTGCTGACCCACAACGTGGAAACCCTCGGGCACATGAGTTGCAACCCTGCCATTGGTGGCATCGGCAAGAGCCATCTGGTCAAGGAAATCGATGCCTTGGGCGGCGCCATGGCGCTGGCCACCGACAAGAGTGGCATTCAGTTTCGCGTGTTGAATAACCGCAAGGGCCCAGCCGTTCGCGCCACGCGTGCGCAGGCTGACCGCGCCATCTACAAAGCGGTTGTGCGTGAGATTTTGGAAAACCAGCCCAACCTGTGGATATTTCAGCAGTGCTGTGACGACCTGATCGTTGAACAGGATGAAGTCAAAGGCGTGGTCACCCAGATGGGGCTGCGGTTCTTTGCAAACTCGGTCGTGCTCACCACCGGCACCTTCCTGGGCGGCCTGATCCATATTGGTATGCAGAACCACTCGGGAGGACGCGCAGGCGATCCGCCCTCCATCGCGTTGGCGCATCGCATGCGTGAATTGCCGCTACGCGTCGGCCGGCTGAAGACAGGTACGCCGCCTCGTATCGACGGTCGCTCTGTGGATTTCTCGGTCATGACCGAGCAGCCCGGCGATACGCCTGTCCCGGTGATGTCGTTCATGGGCAATGCTGGCATGCACCCGCGCCAGGTGAGCTGCTACATCACTCACACCAACGCCCGGACACATGACATCATCGCTTCGAACCTTGACCGCTCGCCCATGTACTCGGGTGTCATCGAAGGGGTAGGGCCACGTTACTGCCCGTCGATCGAAGACAAGATCCACCGCTTTGCGGACAAGGAAAGCCACCAGGTATTCATCGAGCCTGAAGGCCTGACCACTCACGAGCTCTACCCCAACGGTATTTCCACTTCGCTGCCCTTCGATGTGCAGTTGGAGTTGGTGCGCTCGATCCGGGGCATGGAAAACGCGCATATCGTCCGCCCAGGCTACGCGATCGAATATGACTACTTCGATCCGCGCGACTTGAAGTACAGCCTGGAAACCAAAGTCATTGGTGGTCTTTTCTTCGCTGGCCAGATCAACGGCACCACCGGTTACGAAGAAGCCGGTGCGCAAGGCCTGTTGGCCGGGACCAACGCCGCACTGCGCGCTCAGGGCCGCGAGGCCTGGTGTCCGCGGCGCGATGAAGCCTACATCGGCGTGCTGGTCGACGACTTGATCACCTTGGGTACTCAAGAACCGTATCGCATGTTCACATCCCGGGCCGAATACCGGTTGATCCTGCGAGAGGACAACGCCGACCTGCGTCTCACCGAAAAAGGGCGAGCGCTGGGGTTGATCGACGACGAGCGCTGGGCCGCCTTCTGCACCAAGCGCGACGGTATCGAAAAAGAAGAGCAGCGGCTGAAATCGACCTGGATAAGGCCCAACACCGAGCAAGGCCAAGCCGTTGTGGACAAGTTCGGTACGCCATTGAGCCACGAGTACAGCCTGCTGAACCTGCTGGCACGACCCGAAATCGACTATGCAGGGTTAATGGCGGCTACCGGCGGTGAGTCGATCGATCCACAGGTCGC
This sequence comes from Pseudomonas sp. KCJK9111, assembly GCF_046231935.1. NCBI lineage: Bacteria > Pseudomonadati > Pseudomonadota > Gammaproteobacteria > Pseudomonadales > Pseudomonadaceae > Pseudomonas > Pseudomonas sp. KCJK9111. Next base: position 1,788 of record NZ_JBJJMO010000083.1, read on the forward strand.
CGAGCAGGTCGAGATTCGCACCAAATACGCGGGTTACATCGACCGTCAGCAGGACGAAATCGCGCGGCTGCGCGCCAGTGAGGACACGCGCCTGCCTGTGGATATCGAGTACGCCACGATTTCGGGGCTGTCCAAAGAGATTCAGGGCAAGCTCAGCCAGACCCGTCCCGAAACCCTGGGGCAGGCCTCGCGCATTCCAGGCGTGACGCCGGCGGCCACTTCCCTGTTGCTCATCCACCTGAAAAAACGCGGTGCAGGCCGCGAGCTGGAGCAAAGCGTTTGAGTTCCCTGGTTACCTCCCAACATGCCGAAGAGTTGTCCACAGGTGCCCGCCAGTTGGCTGTGCCCCTGAGCCCTGAACACCATGAAAAACTGCTGGGCTACCTGGCCCTGTTGATCAAGTGGAACAAGGCCTACAACCTCACCGCCGTCCGGGATCCGGACGAAATGGTTTCGCGTCACCTGCTCGACAGCCTCAGCGTGATGCCGTTTATCCACAGCGAGCGCAGCAACTGGCTGGATGTCGGCAGCGGCGGAGGCATGCCAGGTGTGCCCATGGCTATCCTGAATCCCCACAAGCGGATCACCGTACTGGATGCCAATGGCAAGAAGACGCGCTTTCTGACCCAGGTGAAAATGGAGCTCAAGCTGGACAACCTTACGGTTATCCACAGCAGGGTCGAGGGGTACACGCCGGCCCAGCCGTTCGACGGCATCATCTCCCGCGCTTTCAGCAGCATGGAGAATTTCACCAACTGGACCCGCCACCTGGGCGACACCGGGACGCAGTGGCTTGCAATGAAGGGGCTGCATCCTGCCGATGAACTGGTAGCATTGCCCGCAGACTTCACAGTGGAAAGCGAGCAGGCCCTGACCGTTCCGGGTTGCCAGGGCCAACGTCATCTGCTGATACTGCGCCGCAAGGCTTGACTGGGAACAGACGCATCAATGGCTAAGGTATTCGCAATCGCGAACCAGAAAGGTGGTGTGGGCAAGACCACCACCTGTATCAATCTCGCTGCCTCGCTGGTGGCGACCAAGCGTCGTGTGCTGCTGATCGACCTCGATCCGCAGGGCAATGCCACCATGGGCAGCGGCGTGGACAAGCACGAGCTCGAGCACTCTGTGTACGACCTGCTGATCGGAGAGTGTGACCTGGCCCAGGCCATGCACTATTCCGAGCATGGTGGGTTCCAGCTGTTGCCGGCCAACCGTGACCTGACCGCTGCCGAAGTCGTGCTGCTGGAGATGCAGGTCAAGGAAAGCCGCCTGCGTAATGCGCTGGCGCCCATTCGTGATAACTACGATTTCATCCTAATCGACTGCCCGCCTTCATTGTCGATGCTGACGCTCAATGCCCTGGTGGCTTCCGATGGCGTGATCATCCCCATGCAGTGCGAGTATTACGCGCTGGAAGGGCTGAGCGACCTTGTGGACAACATCAAGCGGATCGCCGCCAAGTTGAACCCCGCGCTCAAGATCGAGGGATTGCTGCGAACCATGTATGATCCGCGGCTGAGCCTGAACAACGATGTCTCGGCGCAGCTCAAGGAGCATTTCGGTTCGCAGTTGTACGATACCGTCATTCCGCGAAACATCCGCCTGGCCGAAGCACCCAGCTTCGGTATGCCGGCATTGGCCTACGACAAGCAATCGCGCGGCGCACAGGCCTACCTTGCCCTGGCCGGAGAATTGGTTCGTCGTCAACGCCGCCAGTCCCGCACTGCACAAGCAACTTAAGGAATCCGCATGGCCGTCAAGAAACGGGGTCTCGGACGTGGGTTGGATGCGCTGCTCAGCGGTCCATCCGTGAGCGCGCTCGAGGAGCAGGCTGTAAAGATCGACCTCAAGGAGCTTCAGCACCTGCCCGTCGAGTTGATTCAACGGGGCAAGTACCAGCCACGTCGCGACATGGACCCGCAGGCGCTCGAAGAATTGGCACACTCGATCCGCAGCCACGGCGTGATGCAACCGATCGTGGTGCGGCCGGTTGGCGATGAGCGCTATGAGATCATCGCCGGTGAGCGGCGCTGGCGCGCGACTCAGCAAGCCGGTCTGGACACCATTCCGGCCATGGTCCGCGAGGTCCCTGACGAAGCGGCCATTGCCATGGCCCTGATCGAAAACATCCAGCGCGAGGACTTGAACCCTCTGGAAGAAGCGCTGGCCTTGCAGCGGTTGCAGCAGGAGTTCGAGCTGACCCAGCAGCAAGTGGCCGATGCCGTGGGCAAGTCGCGGGTGACCGTGGCCAACCTGCTGCGGTTGATCACGTTGCCTGAAGCGATCAAAACGATGCTCGCCCATGGTGACCTGGAGATGGGTCACGCACGGGCTTTGCTAGGCCTGGAAGAGAATCGCCAGGAGGAAGGGGCGCGTCATGTTGTCGCACGTGGGCTGACCGTACGTCAGACCGAGGCGCTGGTGCGCCAATGGCTGAGCGACAAGCCTGATCCGGTAGAACCTGGCAAACCTGATCCGGACATTGCACGCCTGGAACAGCGGCTTGCAGAGCGTTTGGGCTCGGCTGTACAGATTCGCCACGGCGCTAAAGGCAAGGGCCAACTGGTGATTCGCTATAACTCGCTCGATGAGTTGCAGGGCGTACTCGCACACATTCGCTGAAACAATTCCTGTTGTAGCGCGCAATCGGAAATCACTACGAATAGTTGAATAGGGGTTAATCCACCCCTATACTCTGCGCGCATTTTGTCGGCACAAATTATGCCAAGTCATCGCTGACTGGCAGGCCGATTCACGGGGAGCAGTTGTGATGGAAATCCGCACGCCAAACCGGTTGCCTTTCCATCGCTGGGCGGTTTTTCCGGTATTGCTGACGCAATTCGTCGTGCTGCTGCTGGCAACCTTGGTGTTGTGGCAGTTGGCTGGGACGGTCAGCGGATATTCAGGGCTCTGCGGAGGCCTGATTGCCTGGCTGCCCAATGTTTATTTCGCCTGGAAGGCTTTTCGCTTTAGCGGAGCTCGGGCGGCGCAGGCCATCGTCAAGTCGTTCTACGCTGGCGAGGCAGGCAAGATGATTTTGACGGCAGTGCTCTTCGCACTGACCTTCGCAGGAGTGAAGCCACTGGCGCCGCTGGCAGTATTCGGCGTCTTCGTGTTGACCCTTTTGGTCAGCTGGTTCGCGCCCCTGCTGATGAATAAAAGACTTTCGAGACCTTAGGGCGTTTGAGGCAACCATGGCAGCAGAAACCGCTTCGGGCTATATCCAGCACCACTTGCAGAACCTGACTTACGGTCAACTACCAGACGGCAGCTGGGGCTTCGCCCATTCGGCTGCAGAAGCCAAGGCTATGGGCTTCTGGGCATTCCACGTGGATACCCTGGGTTGGTCCGTCGCACTGGGTCTGATCTTCCTGTTCATCTTCCGCATGGCGGCCAAGAAGGCGACTTCTGGTCAACCGAGCGGCCTGCAGAACTTCGTCGAAGTGCTGGTGGACTTCGTCAACGGCAGCGTGAAGGACTCCTTCCACGGCCGTAGCCCGGTGATCGCGCCGCTGGCGCTGACCATCTTCGTCTGGGTATTCCTGATGAACGCCATCGACCTGGTACCGGTCGACTGGATTCCTCAGCTGGCCATCCTGATCTCGGGTGATCCGCACATTCCGTTCCGCGCCGTGTCGACCACCGACCCGAACGCGACTCTGGCCATGGCCTTCTGCGTGTTTGCGCTGATCATCTTCTACAGCATCAAGGTCAAGGGCCTGGGTGGCTTCATCGGTGAGCTGACCCTGCACCCGTTCGGCAGCAAGAATATCTTCCTGCAGATCCTGCTGATCCCGGTCAACTTCCTGCTTGAATTCGTGACCCTGATCGCCAAGCCGATCTCGCTGGCATTGCGTCTGTTCGGCAACATGTACGCCGGCGAGCTGGTGTTCATCCTGATTGCCGTGATGTTCGGCGCCGGCATCCTGTGGCTCAGCGGCCTGGGTATCGTGCTGCAATGGGCGTGGGCTGTGTTCCACATCCTGATCATCACCCTGCAAGCCTTCATCTTCATGATGCTTACCATCGTCTACCTGTCGATGGCTCACGAAGATAACCATTAAGACCGCCTGGCGTGTCTGATAGCCTTCCCCGCTCGTTTGGGGGGAGGGCTTAAAAAGTCCGCAAGGGCATGCTGTACCAAACGATTCGTTTTACCGCTTCAAACTAAAAAACCTAACCAATACGACGTAAAAGTCGGGAGGAAAGATGGAAACTGTAGTTGGTCTGACCGCTATCGCTGTTGCTCTGCTGATCGGCCTGGGTGCTCTGGGTACCGCCATTGGTTTCGGCCTGCTGGGCGGCAAATTCCTGGAAGGCGCTGCTCGTCAGCCTGAGATGGTTCCGATGCTGCAGGTCAAAATGTTCATCGTTGCCGGTCTGCTCGACGCCGTCACCATGATCGGTGTTGGTATCGCTCTGTTCTTCACCTTCGCGAATCCCTTCGTTGGTCAAATCGCCGGCTAATCACTCGTTTCGACGAGTTGATGGGTGTGATGGACAAAGACCGAGCGAGGTGTTGGCGTGAACATTAATGCAACCCTGATTGGCCAATCCGTTGCTTTTCTGATTTTTGTACTCTTCTGCATGAAGTACGTATGGCCTCCGGTCATCACTGCTCTGCAAGAGCGTCAAAAGAAGATTGCAGACGGCTTGGACGCTGCCAACCGCGCAGCTCGCGACCTGGAGCTGGCCCAAGAGAAAGTGGGTCAGCAACTGCGTGAAGCAAAGGCACAGGCAGCTGAAATCATTGAGCAAAGCAAGAAACGCGCTGCTCAGCTAGTAGACGAAGCCCGTGAACAGGCTCGTGTCGAAGCTGACCGTGTGAAGGCTCAGGCTCAGGCCGAGATCGAACAGGAACTGAACAGCGTCAAAGACGCCCTGCGTGCCCAAGTGGGTGCCCTGGCTGTTGGCGGTGCTGAAAAGATCCTTGGCGCCACAATCGATCAAAACGCGCATGCAGAGCTGGTTAACAAACTGGCCGCTGAAATTTAAGCGAGGGCGATCATGGCAGAACTGACCACGTTGGCCCGACCTTACGCTAAGGCTGCCTTTGAGCATGCCCAGGCCCATCAGCAACTGGCCAATTGGTCAGCCATGCTCGGCCTGGCTGCTGCAGTGTCCGAAGACGACACCATGCAGCGCCTGCTCAAGGCCCCGCGACTGACAAGCGCAGAAAAGGCCGCCGCATTCATTGACGTTTGCGGTGACAAGTTCGATGCATCGGCACAGAATTTCATTCATGTTGCCGCGGAAAACGACCGTCTCCTGCTTCTGCCGGAGATTGCCGCTCTGTTCGACCTGTACAAGGCAGAACAAGAGAAATCCGTGGACGTGGAAGTCACCAGTGCTTTTGCGTTGAACCAAGAACAGCAAGACAAACTCGCCAAGGTTCTCAGTGCACGGCTCAGCCGGGAAGTGCGCCTGCACGCGTCGGAGGATGCCAGCCTGATCGGCGGCGTCGTCATCCGCGCCGGCGACCTGGTAATCGATGGCTCTGTTCGCGGCAAAATCGCGAAACTGGCCGAAGCATTGAAATCTTGAGTTTGAAGGGGCAGCAGAGCAATGCAGCAACTCAATCCTTCCGAAATTAGTGAAATCATCAAGGGCCGCATCGAGAAGCTCGATGTCGGCTCCCAAGCCCGTAACGAAGGTACTGTCGTAAGCGTTTCCGACGGTATCGTACGGATCCACGGTCTGGCCGACGCTATGTACGGCGAAATGATCGAGTTCCCGGGCGGCGTATACGGTATGGCACTGAACCTGGAGCAAGACTCCGTAGGTGCAGTGGTACTGGGTGCGTACACCTCCCTCGCCGAGGGCATGAGCGCCAAGTGCACCGGTCGCATCCTGGAAGTTCCGGTTGGTAAGGAACTGCTGGGTCGCGTCGTGGACGCACTGGGTAACCCGATCGACGGCAAAGGTCCGCTGAACAACACCGAGACCGACGCGGTCGAGAAAGTTGCTCCAGGCGTGATCTGGCGTAAGTCGGTAGACCAGCCTGTACAGACTGGCTACAAGTCGGTCGACGCCATGATCCCGGTTGGCCGTGGCCAGCGTGAGCTGATCATCGGTGACCGTCAGATCGGTAAGACTGCCATGGCGGTCGATGCGATCATCAACCAGAAAAACAGCGGTATCTTCTGCGTATACGTGGCCGTCGGCCAGAAGCAGTCGACCATCGCCAACGTCGTGCGCAAGCTCGAAGAAGCCGGTGCCCTGGCCAACACCATCGTTGTTGCCGCCAGCGCCTCGGAATCGGCTGCCCTGCAGTTCCTGGCGCCGTACTCCGGCTGCACCATGGGCGAGTACTTCCGTGACCGCGGTGAAGATGCCCTGATCGTCTACGATGACCTGTCCAAGCAGGCTGTTGCCTACCGTCAGATCTCCCTGCTGCTACGTCGTCCACCAGGACGTGAAGCGTACCCAGGCGACGTGTTCTATCTCCACTCCCGTCTGCTGGAGCGTGCATCGCGCGTTTCGGAAGAATACGTCGAGAAGTTCACCAACGGCGCAGTCACTGGCAAGACCGGTTCCCTGACCGCTCTGCCGATCATCGAAACCCAGGCTGGCGACGTTTCGGCGTTCGTTCCGACCAACGTGATTTCCATCACCGACGGTCAGATCTTCCTGGAATCGGCCATGTTCAACTCGGGCATCCGCCCTGCAGTGAACGCCGGTGTTTCGGTATCGCGTGTAGGTGGTGCCGCTCAGACCAAGATCATCAAGAAGCTGTCCGGTGGTATTCGTACCGCACTGGCTCAGTACCGTGAACTGGCGGCATTCGCCCAGTTCGCGTCCGATCTGGACGAAGCGACCCGCAAGCAGCTGGAGCATGGTCAGCGCGTTACCGAGCTGATGAAGCAGAAGCAGTACGCGCCGATGTCCATCGCGGACATGGCCCTGTCGCTGTACGCCGCTGAGCGTGGCTTCCTGACCGACGTAGAAGTCTCCAAGGTCGGCAGCTTCGAGCAAGCACTGATCGCCTTCTTCCACCGTGATCACGCCGAACTGATGGCGAAGATCAACGTGAAGGGTGACTTCAACGACGAAATCGATGCAGGCATGAAAGCCGGTATCGAGAAGTTCAAGGCCACCCAGACCTGGTAAGCCGCAGCGGGGGCCCAGGCCCCCGCTTGCTAACCTGATAGGTGATACATGGCAGGCGCAAAAGAGATTCGCAGTAAGATTGCGAGCATCAAAAGCACGCAAAAAATTACCAGCGCCATGGAAAAAGTGGCGGTCAGCAAAATGCGCAAGGCACAACAGCGCATGGCTGCTAGCCGTCCTTATGCGGAGCGTATCCGCCAGGTGATCGGTCATCTGGCCAACGCCAACCCGGAATACCGCCACCCGTTCATGATCGAGCGCCCTGTAAAGCGCGCCGGTTATATCGTGGTGAGCAGTGACCGTGGTCTGTGCGGTGGCTTGAATACCAACCTGTTCAAGGCCTTGGTCAAGGACATGAACGAAAACCGCGAACAGGGCGTGGAAATCGACCTGTGCGTGATCGGCAGCAAGGGTGCGACTTTCTTCCGTATCTTTGGCGGCAACGTAGTAGCCGCGATCAGCCACCTGGGCGAAGAGCCATCGATCAATGACTTGATCGGCTCCGTCAAGGTCATGCTGGACGCCTACCTCGATGGCCGTATCGATCGCCTCTCGGTGGTTTCGAACAAGTTCATCAACACCATGACCCAAAAGCCGACGGTCGAGCAATTGGTACCGTTGGTGGCAACCCCGGATCAGGAACTCAAGCATCACTGGGACTACCTGTACGAACCCGACGCAAAAGAGCTGCTGGACGGCTTGATGGTGCGTTACGTGGAGTCGCAGGTGTACCAGGCGGTGGTCGAGAACAATGCTGCTGAACAAGCAGCCCGGATGATCGCCATGAAGAACGCCACAGACAACGCCGGTGACCTGATCAGCGAACTCCAGCTGATCTACAACAAGGCGCGTCAGGCTGCGATCACCCAGGAGATCTCGGAAATCGTCGGCGGCGCTGCCGCGGTTTAACGGTTCAAAAATTCAGAGGATCCAGCTATGAGTAGCGGACGTATCGTTCAAATCATCGGCGCCGTCATCGACGTGGAATTCCCACGTGACGTCGTGCCGAGTGTTTACAACGCGCTGAAAGTACAAGGCGCGGAAACCACCCTGGAAGTTCAGCAGCAGCTGGGCGACGGCGTGGTTCGTACCATTGCGATGGGCTCGACCGAAGGTCTGAAGCGCGGTCTGGACGTCGTCGATACCGGCGCGGCCATCTCCGTTCCTGTCGGTAAGGCTACCCTGGGCCGCATCATGGACGTCCTGGGTAACCCAATCGACGAAGCCGGTCCGATCGGTGAAGAAGAGCGTCGTGGTATCCACCAGAAGGCACCTTCGTTCGCTGACCAGGCAGGCGGCAACGACCTGCTGGAAACCGGCATCAAGGTTATCGACCTGGTTTGCCCGTTCGCCAAGGGTGGTAAAGTTGGTCTGTTCGGTGGTGCCGGTGTCGGCAAGACCGTGAACATGATGGAACTGATCCGTAACATCGCCATCGAGCACAGCGGTTATTCCGTGTTCGCTGGTGTGGGTGAGCGTACTCGTGAGGGTAACGACTTCTACCACGAGATGAAGGACTCCAACGTTCTCGACAAAGTAGCGCTGGTCTACGGTCAGATGAACGAGCCACCAGGAAACCGTCTGCGCGTTGCGCTGACTGGCCTGACCATGGCTGAGAAGTTCCGTGACGAAGGTAACGACGTTCTGCTGTTCGTCGACAACATCTATCGTTACACCCTGGCCGGTACCGAAGTATCCGCACTGCTGGGCCGTATGCCTTCGGCAGTAGGTTACCAGCCGACCCTGGCCGAAGAGATGGGCGTTCTGCAAGAGCGTATCACTTCGACCAAGGAAGGTTCGATCACCTCCATCCAGGCCGTTTACGTGCCTGCGGATGACTTGACCGACCCGTCGCCAGCGACCACCTTCGCCCACTTGGACGCCACCGTCGTTCTGTCCCGTGACATCGCCTCCCTGGGTATCTACCCAGCGGTCGACCCACTGGACTCGACTTCGCGCCAGCTGGACCCGAACGTGATCGGTACCGAGCACTACGAAACTGCCCGTCAGGTTCAGTATGTTCTGCAGCGCTACAAAGAGCTGAAGGACATCATCGCGATCCTGGGTATGGACGAGCTGTCCGAGACCGACAAGCAACTGGTAGCGCGCGCTCGTAAGATCCAGCGCTTCCTGTCGCAGCCGTTCTTCGTGGCCGAGGTCTTCACCGGTTCGCCAGGCAAGTACGTTTCCCTGAAAGACACCATCGCTGGCTTCAGCGGCATCCTCAAAGGTGACTACGACCACCTGCCAGAACAAGCGTTCTACATGGTCGGCAGCATCGACGAAGCGATCGAGAAAGCCAAGAAACTGTAATCCCGGCGCCCCGCAAGGGGCGCTAATCAGGTTGAGGCAAGCAGATGGCTATGACAGTCCATTGCGATATCGTCAGCGCGGAAGGAGAAATCTTCTCCGGTCTGGTCGAGATGGTAGTAGCGCACGGCAACTTGGGCGATCTGGGTATCGCACCAGGCCACGCCCCGCTGATCACCAATCTCAAGCCGGGTCCGATCACGCTGACCAAGCAGGGTGGCACTCAAGAGGTGTACTACATCTCCGGTGGCTTCCTCGAAGTGCAGCCGAACATGGTGAAGGTTCTTGCCGACACCGTGCAACGTGCTGCCGACCTGGACGAAGCTCAGGCTCAGGAAGCCCTCAAGGCTGCCGAGAACGCGCTGAACACCAAAGGCTCGGACTTCGACTACGGCGCTGCTGCCGCACGTCTGGCCGAGGCTGCGGCTCAGCTGCGTACTGTCCAGCAAATGCGCAGAGGCAAGTGATCGGCTGCGGCCATCATTTGTGTTGCGATTGAGTAAAAGGGTAGCCTCGGCTACCCTTTTTCTTTTTTCGATTTTCCCCTTTCGGTCAAGCAACTGACCGCCCAGGATTGGTAGCCAGTCATGTCCCTCGATATCGTTATTCTTGCCGCCGGCCAAGGCACCCGCATGCGTTCGTCGCTGCCCAAGGTATTGCACCCGGTAGCGGGCAACTCCATGCTCGGTCATGTTATCCACAGCGCTCGCCAGCTTCAGCCGCAGGGCATCCACGTGGTGATAGGCCATGGGGCAGAGTTGGTTCAAGCGAGACTGGCAGGTGACGACCTCAACTTTGTCATGCAGGACAAGCAACTGGGTACGGGGCATGCCTTGGCGCAAGCTTTGCCAGCACTGTCCGCGGACACCGTGCTGGTGCTGTACGGCGACGTGCCGCTCATCGAAGTACCGACCTTGCAACGCTTGTTGGCCAAAGCCAGCGAGCAGCAACTGGGTTTGCTCACGGTTACGCTCGAGGATCCGACGGGCTATGGCCGGATTGTGCGTGATGCGCATGGGCAGGTAACGGCAATCGTCGAGCACAAGGACGCTAACGAGGCACAGAAAGCCATTCGCGAAGGCAACACCGGCATCCTGGCGCTTCCTGGCGCTCGCCTGGCAGATTGGATGGGCCGCTTGTCGAACAACAATGCCCAGGGCGAGTACTACCTGACTGATGTGATCGCCATGGCAGTCGCTGATGGCCTGTTGGTCGCCACCGAGCAACCTGACGATCCCATGGAAGTGCAGGGTGCCAATGACCGCCGTCAGCTTGCCGAACTGGAGCGTCACTACCAGTTGCGTGAGGCCCGCCGCCTGATGGCGCAGGGTGTGACCTTGCGTGACCCTGCGCGTTTCGATGTCCGGGGCGAAGTGACGGTCGGCCGGGATGTGCTGATCGATATCAACGTCATTTTGGAAGGCAAGGTTGTCATCGAAGACGACGTGCAGATTGGCCCTAACTGTGTGATCAAGGATTGCACGCTGCGCAAAGGTGCCGTGATCAAGGCCAACAGTCACCTAGAGGGTGCCGTCATGGGCGAGGGGAGTGATGCAGGTCCATTTGCACGCTTGCGTCCGGGGACCGTACTCGATGCAAAGGCCCATGTGGGTAACTTCGTCGAGCTGAAGAATGCCCATCTTGGTGAAGGCGCCAAAGCTGGGCATCTGTCGTATTTGGGTGATGCCGAAATCGGCGCCCGCACTAATATTGGTGCGGGCACCATCACCTGTAATTACGATGGGGCCAACAAGTTCAAGACGGTCATGGGCGAAGACGTCTTCATCGGTTCCAACAGCGCCCTCGTCGCGCCTGTGGAAATCAAGGCCGGGGCCACCACTGCTGCGGGCTCGACGATTACTCAGTGTGTAGAAGCAGGTGAATTGGCGGTAGCACGCTCTCGCCAGCGCAACGTTTCGGGGTGGAAGCGTCCAGAGAAGATCAAGAAGCCCTGATTATCCACAGCTCTCTCGAGGCCGGCCTTGTGCATAACAAGCCGGCCTTTTTATTTCCCAGGCATTAGCTGGCTAACGCTGGCCATACAGCTGAGTATCGTTATCCACAACGAGACGACGGGGTTGACGGAACCGAGCATTTAGGTTTTGATTGCGATCATTATCTTTCGAAACGAAACTTAAAGCGCCGATGTCGAAACGAAACACGCCACAACGCCGCCATAACATACTGGCCCTGCTCGCGGAGCAGGGCGAGGTCAGCGTGGATGCGCTGGCGAGACGGTTTGACACGTCCGAGGTCACTATCCGCAAGGACCTGGCGGCACTGGAAAGCAATGGCTTGTTGCTGCGCCGCTACGGCGGGGCTGTAACCATGCCGCAGGAGTTGCTGGCGGAGCCGGCGCAACCCGTGTCGGCCTACAAGCGTGCCATTGCACGTGCCGCTGTGAACCTCATCCGCGAACACGCCCGGATCATCATCGACAGCGGCAGTACCACCGCCGCCATGATCCCTGAACTCGGTCGCCAGCCGGGCTTGGTGGTCATGACCAATTCGCTCAATGTTGCCCGGGCCATCAGCGAACTCGAGCACGAGCCGGTGCTGCTGATGACAGGTGGCACCTGGGACCCGCATTCCGAGTCCTTTCAAGGCCAGGTGGCCGAACAGGTTCTGCGCTCGTATGACTTCGACCAGTTGTTCATCGGGGCCGATGGCATCGACCTGGAACGCGGTACCACCACATTCAACGAATTGCTGGGTCTGAGCCGCGTCATGGCCGAGGTCGCCCGTGAGGTGATCGTGATGGTTGAGTCGGACAAGGTCGGCCGCAAGATTCCCAACCTCGAACTGCCTTGGGGCAGGGTGCACACCCTGATCTCGGACGAACGCCTGTGCGAACAGGCACGCGCACAAATTAAAGCACGCGGCGTCAATCTGATCTGCGCCGCTATCAGTCAGGAGTAACCAAGCATGTGTGGAATTGTAGGTGCTGTGGCCGAACGCAACATTACCGCCATCCTTATCGAGGGCCTGAAGCGTCTTGAATACCGTGGGTATGACAGCGCAGGTCTGGCGGTGCTGACGCCCGAGGGCGAATTGCAACGCCGTCGCCGCATCGGCAAGGTCAGCGAGCTCGAAGCAGCCGTCGCGCTCGAGCCAATCGCAGGACGGCTCGGCATCGCGCATACGCGCTGGGCAACCCATGGCGCGCCTACCGAAACCAATGCCCACCCGCATTTCTCAGGCCATGACGTGGCCGTGGTGCACAACGGCATCATCGAGAACCACGAGGAACTGCGCGAGGAACTGAAGGGATTGGGCTATGCCTTCGTGTCCCAGACCGATACCGAAGTGATCGTTCACCTGATCGACCATCTCCTCAAGGGCATTCCCGACCTGGCAGACGCCTTGAAGGCTGCGGTCAAGCGGCTGCACGGTGCCTATGGCCTGGCATTGATCAGCAAAAGCCAGCCTGACCGCTTGGTCGCTGCCCGTAGCGGCAGCCCGTTGGTGATTGGCCTGGGCCTCGGTGAGAACTTCCTTGCCTCTGACCAACTGGCCCTGCGGCAGGTCACCGATCGCTTCATGTATCTCGAAGAGGGCGATATCGCCGAGATCCGTCGCGACCACGTCGCCATCTGGGACCACGATGGCCTTCCTGTGCAGCGTGAAACCGTGCAGTACCACGAAGGCGCCGAGGCCGCTGACAAGGGCCAGTACCGTCACTTCATGCTCAAGGAAATCCACGAGCAGCCGCGCGTGGTGCAACGCACATTGGAAGGTCGCTTGGGCCATGACCATGTCCTGGTACAGGCATTCGGTCCGCAGGCAGCCGAGCTGTTTGGCAAAGTGCGCAATGTGCAGATCGTAGCCTGTGGTACCAGCTATCACGCCGGCATGGTTGCACGTTACTGGCTGGAAAGCCTGGCGGGGATCCCCTGCCAGGTAGAAGTAGCGAGCGAGTTCCGTTACCGCAAGGTAGTCGTGCAGCCCGATACGCTGTTCGTTTCCATCTCCCAGTCGGGCGAGACCGCCGATACTCTGGCAGCGCTGCGCAACGCCAAGGAACTAGGCTTCCTTGGCAGCCTGGCGATCTGCAACGTGGGCATCAGCTCGCTGGTGCGGGAATCCGACCTGACATTGCTGACCCTGGCCGGCCCGGAAATCGGCGTCGCTTCGACCAAGGCCTTCACCACCCAGCTGGTGTCGTTGATGCTTCTGACCTTGGCCTTGGGCCAGGTGCGCGGCACCCTGGACAAGGGCGTCGAAGCTGAACTGGTCGAGGAACTGCGCCGCCTGCCAACACGTCTGGGTGAAGCATTGGCCATGGACGCAACCGTCGAGAAAATCGCCGAGTTGTTCGCTGACAAGCATCACACCTTGTTCCTGGGCCGCGGCGCTCAATACCCGGTGGCCATGGAAGGTGCGCTCAAGCTCAAGGAAATCTCCTATATCCATGCCGAAGCCTACCCCGCGGGCGAGCTCAAACACGGCCCGCTGGCGCTTGTGGATAACGACATGCCGGTGGTGACCGTTGCGCCGAACAACGAACTGCTCGAGAAGCTCAAGTCCAACCTGCAGGAGGTGCGTGCACGCGGCGGTGAGCTGGTGGTGTTCGCTGACGAGCAAGCCGGGTTGAGCAATGGCGAAGGGACCCATGTGATTCCGGTCCCGCATATCGCGGATGCGCTGGCGCCGATTCTGTACACCATTCCTTTGCAGTTGCTCTCGTACTATGTCGCCGTGCTCAAGGGGACTGATGTTGACCAGCCGCGGAATTTGGCGAAGTCGGTGACGGTGGAGTGAGGGCAGCTTTTCGACAGTGCCAGCTTAACGTCGAGCAAAAGCCGTGAAATACGGTCGGTGATCATCTGATCGACCGGCAGTCAAAACCCCCGTTTTCACGGGGGTTTTTTATTGGCGATTTTTCATGCTCTTGCGCTTCAGAGTTGGTTGGGCCG
>NZ_JBJJMO010000084.1:0-15439 GCF_046231935.1 Pseudomonas sp. KCJK9111
GTTGGACAGGGTCACGGTCACCGGCGTCTGGGCCGGATTGGTCAGGGTCACGGTGTAAGTAATGACGCCGCCTTCGGTGACGCTCGGCGAAGCCGTCAGCGTGGCAGTGGTCGTGTCGATCGAGTCGTTGATCGTCGTTACCGCTGGCGTCGGATTAGGCGTCAGCTGTTCGAAATTACCGCCCGTAGCGCTGTCGATGGTCACACTGACGGTCGAACCGTTGTTGTAAACGTCGTTGGCCGGGGTTTGGAAGTCGATGCTGCCTTGAGTCTTGCCTGCTTCAACGGTGATGACCTGGCCGTTGGACAGGGTCACGGTCACCGGCGTCTGAGCCGGGTTGGTCAGGGTTACGGTGTAGGTGATGACGCCGCCTTCGGTGACCGAAGGACTCGCGGTCAAGGTCGCGGTAGTGGTGTCGATCGAATCATTGATCGTGGTAACCGCAGCCGCTGGATTTGGGGTCAACTGCTCGAAGTTGCCGCCTGTGGCGCTGTCGATGGTCACGCTAACGGTCGAGCCGTTGTTGTAGACGTCGTTGGCCGGGGTCTGGAAGTCGATGCTGCCCTGGGTCTTGCCTGCTTCAACAGTGATGACCTGGCCGTTGGACAGGGTCACGGTAACTGGAGTTTGAGCCGGGTTGGTCAGCGTGACGGTGTAAGTGATCACGCCACCTTCGGTCACGCTTGGCGAAGCCGTCAGCGTGGCAGTGGTGGTGTCGATAGAATCATTGATCGTGGTAACCGCGGGCGTCGGGTTAGGCGTCAGCTGCTCGAAGTTGCCGCCTGTGGCGCTGTCGATAGTCACACTAACGGTCGAGCCGTTGTTGTAGACGTCGTTCGCCGGGGTTTGGAAGTCGATGCTGCCCTGGGTCTTGCCTGCCTCAACAGTGATGACCTGGCCATTGGACAGGGTCACAGTCACTGGAGTCTGGGCCGGGTTGGTCAGGGTAACGGTGTAGGTGATGACACCGCCTTCGGTGACCGAAGGACTCGCGGTCAGGGTCGCGGTAGTGGTGTCGATTGAATCATTAATCGTCGTTACGGCTGGCGTCGGGTTAGGCGTTAGCTGCTCGAAGTTACCGCCCGTAGCGCTGTCGATGGTCACGCTAACGGTCGAACCGTTGTTGTAAACGTCGTTGGCCGGGGTCTGGAAGTCGATGCTGCCCTGAGTCTTGCCTGCCTCAATGGTGATGACCTGACCGTTGGACAGGGTCACGGTGACCGGAGTCTGAGCCGGGTTGGTCAGGGTAACGGTGTAAGTAATGACACCGCCTTCGGTGACGCTCGGCGAAGCCGTCAGCGTGGCAGTGGTCGTGTCGATCGAGTCATTGATCGTCGTTACGGCTGGCGTCGGGTTAGGCGTTAGCTGTTCGAAGTTACCGCCCGTAGCGCTGTCGATGGTCACGCTAACGGTCGAACCGTTGTTGTAAACGTCGTTGGCCGGGGTCTGGAAGTCGATGCTGCCCTGGGTCTTGCCTGCTTCAACGGTGATGACCTGACCGTTGGACAGGGTCACGGTCACCGGGGTCTGAGCCGGGTTCGTCAGGGTCACGGTGTAGGTGATAACGCCGCCTTCGGTCACGCTTGGCGAGGCGGTCAGGGTCGCGGTGGTCGTGTCGATCGAGTCGTTGATGGTGGTAACTGCAGCCGCTGGATTCGGGATCAACTGCTCGAAATTACCGCCCGTAGCGCTGTCGATGGTCACGCTAACGGTGGAGCCGTTGTTATAAACGTCGTTGGCCGGGGTCTGGAAGTCGATGCTGCCCTGGGTCTTGCCTGCCTCAACAGTGATGACTTGGCCGTTGGACAGGGTCACGGTAACTGGGGTTTGAGCCGGGTTGGTCAGCGTGACGGTGTAAGTGATGACGCCGCCTTCAGTGACGCTTGGCGAAGCCGTCAGCGTGGCAGTGGTGGTGTCGATCGAATCATTGATCGTGGTAACCGCAGCCGCTGGATTCGGGGTCAGCTGTTCGAAGTTACCGCCCGTAGCGCTGTCGATGGTCACGCTAACAGTCGAACCGTTGTTGTAGACGTCGTTCGCCGGAGTCTGGAAGTCGATGCTGCCCTGGGTCTTGCCAGCCTCCACGGTGATGACCTGGCCATTGGACAGGGTCACGGTGACCGGGGTCTGAGCCGGGTTGGTCAGGGTCACGGTGTAAGTGATGACACCGCCTTCGGTGACCGAGGGAGTGGCGGTCAACGTTGCAGTGGTGACATCGATGGTATCTGTAATTTCAGTAACCAAAGGCCCTTGAGGTGGAGTTACTGAAATGCCACTCCCCCCGCTGGTACCGGTGACCGTGGTCGAAATTTGCCCACCATCAATGTAGGGCGTGTCATTCGGCGGGATCACGACATTGACACTGCCAGTGGTCTGCCCGGCCGGAATGACGATCACAGAGCCATTGGCCAGGGTGATGAGAAGGTCGCTGCTCGGTGCCTGGCCAACCGTAGCGGTATAGACAATGACGCCGCCCGCTTCGCTGATCGATGGCGTGGCCCCGACCACAAGGGTGGTGGCAACCGTAGTGCCCGTTGTCGGCGCGGTGACGCGATTGTCAGCAGTGGTTCCAGCTACCTCCACAGGGGCGGCCGCTGCGGCAAAACCAAGGCCTTCTGTAGGGAAGCCAATCGTGGGATCAACGCTGCCGGCCGTTTCTTCCAGCATGACGAAACTGTGGCCGCCACCTGCTGCACCGCCACCCGCAGCGGTCGGACCGGCAGCCGTGGCTTCAAGATCGGTGGTCGGGTCAGCGCCTGCAGCGATCGCTTGTTGCAATTCCTCGACCGAAGGCGCTGCCTGGGCAGCGGCCTGGCCCAAGTCAGTACTGCTGTCAGGCGTGTCTGCGCTCCACTGGGTATCACGACCAAGGTCAAGCAACCGGCCGTCTGCCAACTCCAGCGTTACCGCGCCACCCGGACCGGTAAGGACCTGCTCACCTGCAAGAAGTCGATCGCCTTCTATGAGCACACGCCTGATGCCTTCAGGGGATACCGCAATAACCTGGCCGACAATACTTTTGACGATGGCTACAACGCTGCTCATTGGACTCTCCGTGTGACCCGCTGGGGTACTTCTGTGCCAGAGCGGCATCCGCAGCCACCTGAACAGGAATTATGTCGATGATCTCTTGACGCCTGATTGCGTCAACATTCCGTCTATGACGAGATATAGTTAGATTTCTGCCAAACTATTGACCTTATATTGGCCATCCTAAACAATCACCAAGGTAATGTCACATTGATATTTTTACCTTAGCCAAGGGCCAATCAACAGCAAATGCGTTGCGTCATTAAAACAGCGCAATGGCACAGAGCATGCGGGCCTAAGCGATGACAGCGGCCAGAAACCACATGCTTTTCAACCGTTCGTCGGGCTCAGTAGGACCGACAGCGTCAACAGAAGGTCAATTTTGTTTATTGACGCCACATTCCTCAGTCTCGTAAGCATAAACCTTGCCGATTACATGCCCGAGAATGTCCCTAGGTGTTGCAAATTTTCACGCTGATTCACCGTAGAATAAACGGCGGCCGACGGCGCTTATCGTCTAAATCAGGACTCGTCACGCGCCTGCGATTATCGGCCAGAGTCGACCAAGGAAGTGGGCTTCAAGGGATGAATTTTAACTAACATGGGCCTCACGACCGCCAGCAAACCAGCGCCTGATAAATGACATTGAGCTAGGCTGCTAAAGGTAGGCCCAACACATGTCGTTTCTCTGCTCTTTTCCCAGCATGCTCAGGCCTGGATGGCAAAGTGATTCAGAAATGAAACGTTTGTCTGCCGATCAGCGTCATGTAGTAAAGAGACCGATACAGTTGTTTACTCACCACCTAATTCAAGGCGACCATTGGCGACACCCTGCATTGCTCGCTGCACGCGTACCGAGCGCCGACATGCATTGCCCCACTGAATGCCTGAGTTTGCTGCCATTGAATGATCGGCAGCCAGCTCACCCCCACCCACCACAAGGATGAAGAGAGCGCCGCGTGGAATCAGAAGTCAGTCGAGTCCAGCTCAACCATGACCCACGTAGTCAGCACGACGATCCTTTGCTGGATAGTCTGCTGAGCTTGTGTGTACTGCACCAGAAACCTGCCAGCCGGGTGATGCTTACCACGGGTCTGCCTTTGCCCGCCCAGCGCCTGAGCCCCGAGCTGCTGCCCCGTGCAGCGGCCAGGGCCGGCCTGCAGGGCCGCCTGTTGCAGCGCAAACTGGAGCAGATCCCAAGCATCGCCATGCCCGCCATCCTGTTGCTCAAGGGCGGACGCAGCGCTGTGTTGCTCGGGTGGGAAAACGAAGACACCGCGCGGCTGTTGCTGAGCGAAAGCGATGGCGGCGAAGTGCAGGTCAGCCGCGAGACGCTTCAGGACGACTACAGCGGGCGAGTGTTCTTCGCTCAGCCGCAGCACAAATTCGACGTCAACCATGGCAACTTGATCCCGCGGGCCAAATCCTGGTTCCGAGATACGCTGCTGCGCAGCAAGTGGCTGTACATCGATGCCATCGCCGCCAGCCTGGTGATCAACCTGATCGCCCTCGCCGCGCCACTGTTCGTAATGAACGTGTATGACCGGGTCGTTCCCAACCAGGCGACCTCGACCCTATGGGTGCTGGCGGTCGGTATCGCGGGTGCCTATATCTTCGACCTGATCCTCAAGGGTCTGCGCGGGTTATGCCTGGACCTTGCAGGGAAAAAGACCGACCTGATCATTTCGGCGACACTGTTCGAACGCATCGTGGGCATGTCGATGAAGTATCGGCCGGCCCGGGTAGGTAGCTTTGCCCAGAACATTCACGAGTTCCAAGGCCTGCGTGACTTCCTGGCGTCGTTGACGCTGACCAGCCTGATCGACTTGCCGTTCACGGTGCTCATCCTGATCGTCATCGCAATCATCGGCGGGCACCTGGTGTGGATCCCGATCATTGCCTTCCCGCTGGCCCTGGGCATCGGCTATGCACTGCAGCGGCCGCTGATGGCGACCATGGAGCGGACCATGGCGCTGGCATCGGAGCGCCAGTCGAGCCTGATCGAGACCCTGGCAGGGTTGGACGCGGTGAAGGTCAACAACGCCGAGAGCGAGCGACAGTACATGTGGGAGCAGACGCTCGGTACCCTCAGCCGGCTGGAGTTGCGCGTCAAGGTCCTGTCGAGCCTGGCGATGAACATTACCCTGCTCATTCAGCAGCTGGCAGGGGTGGCGATGATCTGCGTGGGCGTCTACCTGATCATCGACGGCAACCTGAGCATGGGCGGCCTGGTAGCGTGCTACATGCTCAGCGGCCGTGCCCTTGGGCCGCTGGGGCAGCTCAATGGTCTGCTGGCTCGCTACCAGCAAGCCAAGGTGACCATGGTGTCCACCGACCACATGATGGAGCTGCCACAAGAGCGCAACTTTGAAGAGCGCCCGCTCAGCCGCAGAGTATTACAGGGCAGCGTAGAGTTCCGCGGCGTGGACTTCACCTACCCCAACCAGCAGAACATGGCGCTTAAGAACATCAACCTGACCATCCGCCCTGGCGAAAAGGTGGGGATCATCGGGCGCAGCGGGTCGGGCAAGAGTTCACTGGCCAAGCTGATCGTTGGCCTGTACGAGGCCGATGGCGGCTCATTGCTGGTCGACGGCGTGGATATTCGCCAGATCGATGTCAGCGAACTGCGCCACAACATTGGTTATGTGCCCCAGGACATTCAGCTGTTGGCGGGCACGCTGCGGGACAATCTGGTCAGCGGGGCCCGCTACATCGACGACGAAATGATCTTGCAGGCGGCCGAGCTTGCGGGCGTGCATGAATTCGCGCGGCTGCATCCGGACGGCTACGAGCTGCAGGTAGGCGAACGTGGGCAGAACCTGTCCGGCGGGCAGCGTCAGAACGTGGCCTTGGGCCGCGCCTTGCTGTTGAACCCACAGATCCTGCTGCTCGACGAACCCACGAGCGCCATGGACAACACCGGCGAGGAACGCTTGAAACAGCGCTTGCAGGCGGTGGTGGAAAGCAAGACGGTGCTGCTGGTGACTCACCGTGCTTCGCTGCTGTCACTCGTGGACCGCCTGATCGTGATCGATCGCGGGCAGATCGTTGCCGATGGCCCGAAAGCGGCCGTCATGGATGCGTTGAAGAAGGGGCAGATCAGTGTCGCATAAGCTGGATTTCGGGCAACTCAAGGAAGGCCTGCGGCGTTACTTCAAAGGCAGTGACTCGCTGGGCGGTCAGCCGCTGCCCGAGGTCAACAAGGCCCTTATCGAAGATGCGCCGCGTGTGGTGCGCCTGACGATCTGGGGCGTCATTCTGTTCTTTGTATTTCTGATCGTCTGGGCCAGTTTTGCGCCCATCGATGAGGTGACGCGTGGTGAAGGCAAGGCCATCCCGTCATCCAAGGTGCAGAAAATCCAGAACCTGGAAGGCGGCATCGTGGCGGAAATCTTCGCCAAGGAAGGCGAAATCGTCGAGGTGGGGCAGCCTCTGCTGCGCCTGGATGAGACTCGCTTCGCCTCCAACGTGGGGGAAACGGAAGCCGATCGGCTGTCCATGGCCCTGCGAGTTCAGCGCCTGAGCGCAGAGGTTGACGGCAAGCCGCTTGAAATCGACGAAGAATTGCGCAAAGCCGCACCTAGCCAAGCGGCCAGCGAAGAATCGTTGTACCAGAGTCGGCGCCAGCAGCTTCAGGACGAGATTGGCGGACTGCAACAGCAACTGGTCCAGCGCCAGCAGGAACTTCGCGAGTACAGCTCCAAGCGCGGGCAGTACGCCAACAGCCTTGAACTGCTGCGTAAAGAGATCAGCATGTCGGAGCCTTTGGTCGCGACGGGTGCTATTTCCCAGGTGGAAGTGTTGCGCTTGCGTCGTGCCGAGGTTGAAAACCGTGGTCAGCTCGATTCCACGTCGCTGGCCATCCCCCGTGCCGAAGCGGCCGTTCGAGAAGTGCAGAGCAAGATCGAGGAGACCCGCGGCAAGTTCCGAAGCGAGGCGCTCACCCAACTGAACGAGGCCCGGACCGAACTGAACAAGGCGACCGCTACCAGCAAGGCGCTGGATGATCGTGTCCACCGCACCATGGTCACCTCGCCTGTACGGGGTATCGTCAAGCAGTTGCTGGTCAACACCATCGGCGGCGTGATTCAGCCAGGCAGCGACATCATTGAGGTCGTGCCGCTGGACGATACGCTGGTCATCGAGGCCAAGATCCTGCCGAAGGACATTGCCTTCCTGCACCCAGGCCAAGAAGCCACGGTCAAGTTCACCGCGTACGACTACACCATCTACGGGGGGCTCAAGGCCAAGCTCGAGCAGATCGGCGCCGATACCATCACCGACGAAGACAAGAAGACCACGTACTACCTGATCAAGCTGCGTACCGACCGCAGCCATCTGGGCACCGATGAAAAGCCGCTGCTGATCATTCCTGGTATGGTGGCGACGGTCGATATCATGACCGGCAAGAAGACCATCATGAGCTACCTGCTCAAGCCCATCATGAAAGCCCGCTCCGAGGCCTTGCGCGAACGCTGAGGCGGTGCCCGCACGGTCTCGTGCGGGCCCTCATTACTGTGGGTCAGCGCTTATGGTGCGCCCAAGGGGCAGGTTCACCCACCAACTGCCCCTGAATCCCCCCTACACCCATTTCGCAGAGCACTGCGCGCTCGCCTTCGGTTTCCACGCGTTCGGCCACCAGGGGCAGGTCGATGCTGTGTGCGGCACGCTGGATCGCCTCGATGAACAAACGCTTATGCTGCTCATGGTCGATGTTGCGGATGTAGCTGCCATCAATCTTCAGGTAGGCCAACCCAAGGTGGGACAGGTTGCCGATCATGCTGAAGCGCCCGCCAAACCGTTGCAGTGCCAGGCCGAAGCCAAGGCTATGCAGCCTTCGGGTCAGTTTCTCCAACGCCGGCTGGTCTGGTAGCTGCTCTTCTCCGATTTCGAACACCAAACGCGATCCGAGAGCGACGTTCTGGCTGAGCAGTTCGAAAATGCGGTGCAGAGCCTGGGCGTCCGCCAAGGTAGCGGCGGAGAGGTTCAGCGCCAGCACCTGGTCGTGGCCACGCATGTGCGCCAGCACCTTCTGCAGCACCAGAAGGTCCAGCCTTGGCATCCAGCCAAAGCGCTCGAGCCAAGGGAGGAATCGACCGGCTGGCAGCGCCTCGCCTTGTCGATCCTTCAGGCGGGATATCACCTTGTGGTGCAGCACATGCTGGGCAGTTGCACAATCGACCACCGGCTGGAAGAACAGCTCGAAGTGGCCGTTGGTGAAGGCCTGGTCGAGGCGCTCATGCCAGTCGTGCTGGCTGTCGGCAGCCACGGCAGCGACGCCTTGCTCCAGGCAGACCCAACCTGGGGTTGGCTGGTTCTCCGCGCGTGCCAGGGCCTCATCAGCCAGTTTGAGTAGGGCTGGGGGAGCGTCGCCCGGACTGAAGGGGGCCAAGCCGATGCAGGCCACCGGTTGAATATCGGTAGCGCCCGTCTCATGCAGGCTCTGCAGCGTGGCCTCGAGCGCCTGGGCCAGCTGTATGGCTTCTTCATGCACCATACCAGGTGCCAGCACGGCGAATTCCCCACCACGACTGCGGGAAATCAGGTCGTTGGTTTCCGGGAAGCTCGCGCAGGCGCGGCGCAATTGCTCACCAACCGCCTGCAGCAACTGATCCGTGCGCTGGCCACCTAGACGCGCGTTGAGGCCCGCCAGGCCTTGAACCCGAAGCAACAACAGGTAGCCTGCCCGTGCTTCCTCAAGGTTGCTGACCCGAGCATTGAGCTGCATTTCGAAATAGCGACGGTTGGACAGGCCGGTCAAGGTATCTTGGTAGGACTCGGCGCGTAACCGCTCGCTGCGCTCGGCCTGCTCGGTGAACAGTGCCTTGAGCTTTTCGACCATCTGGTTCATGGCCTGGACAACGCGCCTGAGCTCGGGCGTGCGGGGCAGTTCAGGCAAGCTCAGGAATTCACGCCTGGCGATGGCATGGGACTGTTCGACCATGTAGTCCAGCGGCTTGAGCTGCCGGCGCAGCAGCAACGCGCCCAGGATGGCGCTGGCAGCACCACAGAGCAGTAGCCAGCCCAGGCTGCCCAGCGCGCTTTGCCAGAGCTTGGCAATGGCGAACATGGGGTGGCTGATGACCTCGACGCGTGCCGCCTGCTGCCAGCCACGGCTGACCAACGCATCACCGCCGGCAGCTTCCAAGCCGATCAGGTGAACGAACCAACGGGGTACGCCCCCAGGGTCGGGTTCGGCATGGCGTTCGACGAGCACCGTATTGGAAGCCAGGTCCACCACCTTGATACTGGCGTAGTAGCCACTGTCGAAGATCGAACTCACCATCAGCTCGACCATGGCAGGGTCATCGATATTGGGCGTAAGCGACAGGGCCAGCGCAGTGGCTGCATCCTGTGCATGCGAGCGCAGCTGGTTGACGTACTGGCTTCGCGAACTCTCCAGGCTGACCATGAAACTGCCGGTGAACGCCACTACCAGGAACAGGCAAATAGCCAACAGCAATTGTTTGAACAGTGACATCTGTGCTCCTTCAGTAAACCGGCTCGGCCGGGAAGCCTTCGGCCTGCATTTTTTTCAATAGGTCCTGCCAGCGCGACAAGCGCTTTGTGTCGCCCACTTTCTTGTTGCCAGCGGCGCCTGTCAGCCATAGGCCTTCACCGTTGAAGGCATAGACGGGCAACAGGTCGGGACGCTGGCTGGCTGGCTTGATCGCGTCCATCAGGCTGTCGAGCACCAACGGCTGCGCCTGGGGCGTTGAATAATAAGTCAGTACCATGTGTGCCCGGTTCTGTCGCAAGGCCTTGACGTAGGTGATCCGCAATTTCTCGCTAGGGATGCCCATGCGCCTGAGGCTGAAGTACTTGGCGATAGCGTAATCCTCGCAATCGCCAGCCCCTTTTATCAGTGCTTGGACCGGCGTTGCCCAGTAATCGACCTCGTGCCACAGATCGATATCCTCGACGTAGCGCAATTGTTGGTTAAAGAACCGGTTGACCACCTGCAGACGCTCAAGCTCTGTCCCCTGCTTCTGGGTGGCCATGAGGTTTTGCCAGGCATCGATCCGCGCTTTGCCCTCCCCCAAGGGCCCGTACAGCGCTTGCGACTTGCGACTGATCTGGGCGAAATCCCAGTCGGCATGCAAACCGCCCAGCAGCAGGCCACCCAGCAGCGCAGCCAGGGCAACTCGTTGCAGCACGGTTTTGAGCATCGGGGTGATCGCCACTGCCAAGCCCTGTCCAGGCCAGTCGAAAGAAGCGATGGTGCGGTCTGACACTGCAAAAGACAATGGCACATCGCGATCATCGGCCTCCCGGTCGACGTCCGCCGCATTAACGCTTGCCGCGCGGGTCATGTCACTTCCTTTGCAGAGCAACTTCATCCACCATAGCCGCGCCCTGGGGCATGGCTCTGTAGAGGCCGGCATTTGACACGTCATACAGCTATAACTGTGTCATTGGATCCAACTTTGGTAATCGTTTAAGGCAGGCGTTGCGTGGCCGACAAAATCAAACTGAGCAGCGTATTGGACAGTGAACAGTTGCTACCACATCTGGCCCGCGGCGTTATTGAAGAACGCGTGCGCAGTGCCATTCTCGAGGGGCGTTTGCCTCCCGGAACGGCAATCAGGCAACAGGAATTGGCGACACTTTATGGCGTCAGCCGTATGCCCGTGCGTGAGGCGTTGCGTCAACTGGAGGCGCAGTCACTGTTGAACGTGGAGCTTCACAAGGGCGCAGTCGTCGCGCCGCTGATCGGCGAGGATGCGGCAGATGCCTACGACTTGCGTGTTCTGCTCGAGAGCGAGGCGTTGCGCCAATCCATTCCGTTTCTGACTGCTCAGGACATCGCCAAGGCCCGCAGTTGTATCCAGCAACTGGAAAACGAGACGCGACATGCCGAGATCGCTCGCCTTAATCGTGAGCTTCACATGGTGCTGTATAGCAAAGCAGCAAACCAGAAACTGCTGCGCTTGATCGATAACGAATTGATGCAGGAGGAGCGGTTTCTGCGCTTTCATCTTTCGTCGATGGGCCTGGGCAAGCTCACCCAGGACGATCACACAGCCTTGGTCGATGCTGCCAGTGCCAAACGTGTGAACGATGCGATTGCGGTATTGGAGCATCACCTCAACAGCGCAGCTGTGACCATTCGAAGGTATTTGGACAGCCAGCGACCCCACTGAGTGGCTTGGGTATCGACAGGTAGGTTGCAAAATCTCGCGCCGGGCGAAACAATGAGACTAATTATCATTTAAGCCCCGACAGCTGTGTCTCATGCCTAGCAACGATCTCGTGCAAAACCTCTACAGCGCTCATCATGGCTGGCTGCACACCTGGCTGCGCCACAGGCTTGGCAATGCGGCCGACGCTGCTGACGTAGCTCAGGATACTTTCATGCGGCTGTTGCAACGCCGCGAGCATCTGCAGATACAACAGCCCAGGGCGTTTTTGCGCACGGTGGCGCGCGGGTTGATCATCGACCATTGGCGCCGAGAGGAACTGCACAAAGCCTATCTGGAAGCGCTGGCGCTGGTGCCTGAGGCTCACACCCCCGATGTTGAGACCCGCGAGCTGCTGCTAGAGCTGCTTGAACGTATTGCCAAGATGCTCGATGGTCTCAAGCCAAAGGTGCGCACTGCTTTCCTGCTAGCCCAATGTGAAGGCTTGCGGCATCAGGAAATTGCACAGCAGATGGGCGTATCGGTGAGAACGGTGGAGCGCTACATTGCCGACGCGCTTTATCACTGCTACCTGCTGCGCTATGAAGCGTAATGTCACCGTTTATGCCTAGCCCTCATCCAGACGCCAAGACAGTCAGACAGGCAATCCAGTGGATGCTGAAACTTCGCCACAGCAAAGACCCGGCTCTAAACGAACGCTGCGCGCAGTGGCGGGCCGAGGCTGCGGCCCATGAGCTGGCCTGGCAGCGCGTCCTGCACTTGGACCAGGACTTGGACTTGCGCCACGTACCCGCTGCGGGGGTTGCACTGCAGACACTGGAGGCCAGTCATCGCCGCCTTGAGCGGCGGCAGGCGTTGAAGCTGCTGGGCACCGTTGCCCTGTTCGGATCGGCTGCATGGCTGAGCAAGGACTTGAGTGTGGTGCAGGCCTGGTCATCCGACTACGCGACAGCCACGGGCGAGCGCAGACACGTGACATTACCCGGCGGCTCTCGATTACAACTCAACACCCGCAGTGCCGTGGACGTGGCCTTCACCAGGCAGCAATTGGCGATCGACCTCAAGCGTGGGGAGGTCATGCTGGACTGTCGACAGGCAGATCCTGGACAACCGCCAGTCACGCTGCGCACCAGTACCGCATCGCTGCAAACCGTCGGGGGGCGCTTCGTGGGGCGTGTGGAGGACGATTGCCTGCGGGTGGTCGTCAGCGAGGGGCGGGTATTCACCCGCAGGCAGGGCACCGGCCTGATGCAATGGCTCGAGCCAGGTGGAGAATGGCGCGTCACCGCCACTGGTGCCGAGCACGTGGCGCCTTCAGGGATTGACGCGATGGCCTGGACCGAAGGCCTTATCGTCGGCAAGAACATGCTGCTCAGGGATTTCCTGACGCAGATCAGCCGTTATCGCCGGGGTTATCTCACCTGCAGCGACGACATTGCTGAGCTTCGCTTGTCCGGGGTATTCCGCCTTCAGGATCCAGAGCAACTGCTGCAATTGCTGCCTACCACGCTTCCCGTTCAAGTTCGTCAGTTGACGCGATGGTGGGTGCGCGTGGAGGCGCTGGGCCATGCCTAGTCTTTGATCAACAAGGCCTGATTCTAATGTGTCGGGTTTTGACCGCGCATCCGGCTAGATCAGTGAGAAGAATCTCCTGCACACTTTACGGACGCTTTCATGTCAACCAACCGGGTAAAACTGTACGCCTTTGGCGCGAATGATTTTCGACCTGTCTTGCACTCAGATTCGCTGAGCAATGCCATCCGCGCTGCCTTGCTGGGGACGGCGCTTGGATTGGCCATGGTGCCTGGCATGGCACTCGCCGCTGATGCCTCGCAAGTCAGCTCGACCTATGCCATTGCGCCTGGCCCCCTGGATGAAGTGCTCAATCAATTTGCCCGTCAAGCGGGCATCACGCTTTCCAGTACACCGGCACTCACTCAAGGATTGCAGTCCAAAGGCCTTCATGGACAGTACTCAGCTGAGCAGGCGCTAGGGGTGCTGCTGGCTGGAAGCGGTCTGACAGCAGCGAACCAAGGAAACCGGACCTTCATCGTACAGCCCCAGCCAGCGGAGGCAGCGCTGGCGTTACCCGATACGGATATTCGAGGCTTCACCCTTGGCAATGCCCTGGGGAGCATGGAGGGTTATAACGCCACCCATAGCCAGGTCGCCACTAAAAGCAGCCTGGCATTGGTCGAGACGTCTCAATCGGTTTCGGTGGTAACCCGGCAACAGATCGACGACCAAGGCTCTCAAACCGTCGCACAGGCCATGCGCTATACCCCAGGCGTGATGACCAACCCCTATGGTGCGACGCACCGGTATGACTACGTGGCCATGCGAGGCTTCAACGATGGTTCGGTGGATAACATCTATGTAGACGGCCTCAAGTCCATGGGGGACAACGGCACCTACAGCACGATGCAGGTCGACCCCTATTTCCTGGAGCGGATCGATGTCTTGAAAGGGCCCTCTTCGGTCCTGTATGGCCGTAGCTCGCCGGGTGGATTGGTCGCACTGACCACCAAGAAACCCGTGTTCACCGCTTTTCATCAAGTTCAAGCATCGGTCGGCACGCAAGGTCAGCGCGGGCTGGGCTTCGACACCAGCGGCCCATTGGATGCAGACAAGCGTATTGCCTACCGTCTGACCGGTTTGGCAGACGCTTCGGATACGCAGTTCGATCACAACAAGGAAGAACGCTACGCCATCGCCCCGTCGCTTAGCATCGACTTCAGCGAAGACACATCGCTGACCCTGCAAGCCTACCTGCAGCATGATCCAAACGGAGGCTATCACGGTGGCAATCCTGCAGACGGAATGCTGAGTAAGCGTAATGGGGTACGCCTATCGGATCACTTCTTCGAAGGGGAGCCGGGCATCGATAACTACGAGCGCACCCAGCAGTCGTTCAGTTACCAGTTCGAGCATCGCTTCAACGATGTATTTACCGCGCGGCAGAACTTCCGCTACCAGGACTCGGACGTGTCGATGGACCAGGTGTACTCGGCAGGTTGGGCAGATGCCGACAGTACCGTACTGAACCGAGCCTACACCGGGGGTGATGAGCGGCTGCACTCCTACATCATCGACAACATGGTCCAGGCTGAATTTTTCACCGGCATCGCCAAGCACACCCTGCTGCTGGGCACGGATTACCAGCATCGCAAAGCCGATGTCTCGTGGCGCTATGGCACTGTAGACCCGCTGGATGCGGCTAACCCGCAGTATGGTAACGGTAACCTGCAGGTGCTTGGTGAAAACCGATACCAACGCCGGTTGCAACAGACGGGGGTCTATCTGCAGGATCTGGTGGAGCTGGATCAATGGCGCTTCTCACTGGGCCTGCGCCAGGACTGGGTCAAGGTATCAGAGGACAATCGCGATACCGATACCAGGGTCAGTGACAAGCGGTCCAACTTCACGACTCGCGCTGGGGCGCTCTATCTCTTCGAGAATGGCCTGGCGCCGTATGTAAGCTATTCCGAGTCCTTCAACCCGAATACCGTGTCCGATCAAGACGGAAAACCGCTCGCCCCTACCGAGGGCACCCAGTGGGAAGCCGGCATCAAGTATCAGCCACCTGGCAGCGACAACCTGTATACCGCCTCGGTGTTCCGTATCGAGCAGGAGAACCTGGCTTCCAAACAACCTGATGAAGACTTCTACAGGCCTGTTGGTCAAGTACGCTCACAAGGGTTGGAGCTCGAAGCGCATGTGCAGGTTACTGATAATCTGAAACTGCTGGGTGGCTATACCTACACTGACATCGAGTACTCGAAGTCGATGCCTAGCCTGGTATCCAGCGGCCTGGACAACAAAGGCAATTCGCCCACCCAGGCCCCGGAGCAAATGGTCTCGCTGTGGGCCGACTACAACTTCCGGCAGGGCGCGCTCGATGGGCTTAAATTGGGCGGTGGTGTGAGGTATGTGGGGCATAGCTGGGCCGATGCAGAGAACAGCCGCAAGGTGCCTTCCTACACATTGGTTGATGCCTCGTTGGGCTATGACCTGGGTAAGCTGGGTTTGAAGGGCTTGGATGTCCGCCTGAATGCCAACAACCTGACCAATCAGCGCTACATCACCTCGTGTGCCAGCTTGAATTACTGCTATATGGGCGAAGAGCGCAATGTGAGCGCCACAGTGAGCTACCAGTTCTGAAGCGCACAGCGGGGTAGCCGCTTATCAGAAGCTAGCTACGGGGGTGTTTACCCCGGAAAGAAAAAAGCCCCTGTCTGCAACGCAGACAGGGGCTTTTTGTTTGA
>NZ_JBJJMO010000085.1:0-14927 GCF_046231935.1 Pseudomonas sp. KCJK9111
ATGGCGCCACGGCTATAGCTGCGCCTGGCTAACTCGCCATGGCCGTCTTTTTCCACCTGACCCGCGCTTCGTTAATTTCTGCCCCCCGCCATCCGTTCCCCTCTGTACATCCCCGGCCGCTGATGCTGTCCGCCCCTGCAGGTGGCCACACCGGCCCGCCCAACCCGACACCGGCAGGAACACCCATGACGCATGCCTTCGAACTCCCGACTTCGCTGGTCCAGGCCCTGATGCAACGCGCCGTACAGAGCCCGGACAAGATCGCCTTGCGCTTTCTGGCCGATGCGCCCGGCGAACAGGCCGTGCTCACCTACCAGGCGCTTGACCAGCGCGCCCGCGCCATCGCCGCCGCGCTGCAGGCGCGGGCTACATTCGGGGACCGTGCCGTGCTGTTGTTTCCCAGCGGCCCGGACTACGTGGCGGCGTTCTTCGGCTGCCTGTATGCCGGCGTCATCGCGGTGCCGGCCTA
The DNA here is from genome assembly GCF_046231935.1 of Pseudomonas sp. KCJK9111. Lineage (NCBI taxonomy): Bacteria > Pseudomonadati > Pseudomonadota > Gammaproteobacteria > Pseudomonadales > Pseudomonadaceae > Pseudomonas > Pseudomonas sp. KCJK9111. The sequence goes on from NZ_JBJJMO010000085.1 coordinate 470, forward strand.
CCCTCCGGAGTCCGCGCGTCAGCACCATCAGGAGCGCCTGCTTTCGATCATCGACGACGCCGAGCCGCGCCTGCTGCTGACCATCGCGCGATTGCAAGAAAGCCTTCAGGGCCTGGAGGCGCTGCAAGCCGCGCAGGCCCCGGAGCTGCTGGCCGTTGACCGGCTTGATCCCGCACAGGCGGCGGATTGGCGCGAGCCTGCATTGCAACCCCATGACATCGCGTTCCTGCAGTACACGTCCGGCTCCACGGCCCTGCCGAAAGGGGTGCAGGTCACCCACGGCAACCTGGTGGCGAACGAACAGCTGATCCGCCACGGCTTCGGTATCGACCTGAACCCTGACGACGTGATCGTCAGCTGGCTCCCGCTCTACCACGACATGGGCCTGATCGGCGGCCTGCTGCAGCCGATCTTCAGCGGCGTGCCCTGCGTGCTGATGTCGCCGGGTTATTTCCTGGCGCGGCCGCTGCGGTGGTTGCAGGCTATCAGTGAGTACGGCGGCACCATCAGCGGCGGCCCTGACTTTGCGTACCGCCTGTGCAGCGAGCGGATCAGCAAGGCTTCACTGGCCGGGCTCGACCTGAGCCGCTGGCGGGTGGCGTACTCGGGCTCCGAGCCGATTCGCCAGGACAGCCTGGCCACTTTCGCCGACACCTTCCAGGCCTGCGGCTTCAAGCCACACAGCTTCTTCGCCAGCTACGGGCTGGCTGAGGCGACGCTGTTCGTCAGCGGCAGCCGCCGCGGTGAGGGCATCGGCGCCTTGGCGCTCGATGCCCAGGCCTTTGCCGAAAACCGCGCCGAGCCGGGCGAGGGCAGCGTGGTGATGAGCTGCGGCTGGCCACAGCCAGGCCATGCGGTACGCATCGTCGAACCCGAGCAGTGCCAGGTGCTGGCGGACAACCAGGTGGGGGAAATCTGGGCCGCCGGGCCAAGCATCGCCCACGGGTACTGGCGCAACGCCCAGGCCAGCGCCCAGACGTTCGTCGAGGCGGATGGCCAGCGCTGGCTGCGCACAGGCGACCTGGGTTTCATGCGCGGCGGCGAGGTGTTCGTCACCGGTCGCCTGAAAGACATGCTCATCGTGCGCGGGCAGAACCTCTACCCGCAGGACCTGGAAAAGACCCTTGAGCGTGAGGTGCCTGCGCTGCGCAAGGGCAGGGTGGCCGTATTCGCCGTCGAGCACGAGGGCGAGCAAGCCATTGGCGTGGCGGTGGAGATCAGCCGCAACGTGCAGAAGACGACAGCCCCCGAGGCACTGATCAAAACGCTTCGTCACGTCGTCGCCGATGCCTGCCGCCAGGCCCCGGCCGTGGTCCTGTTGCTCAACCCGGGTGCCTTGCCCAAGACCTCCAGCGGCAAACTCCAGCGCTCGGCCTGTCGCCTGCGCATGGACGATGGCACCCTCGATTGCTACGCGCGCTTTCCCCAGCCCGCTTTGCCGGCCACCCAGGCCATGACCGGCGACGGGTTGCAGGCGCAAATCGCCCGTCTCTGGTGCGACATTCTCAAGGTCGAGGCGGTGGCGGCGGACGATCATTTCATGCTGTTGGGCGGCAACTCCATTGCTGCCACCCAGGTCACGGCAGCGCTGGCCGACGCCTTGGGCATCGAGCTGAGCCTGCGCACCCTTTTCGAGGCCCCGGTGCTGGCCGACTATACCCAGGCGGTTGCCACAAGCCTTGCCCAAGGCCAGCAAACAGAGGCCATCGAGCTGTTGTCCCGCGACAGGCCACTGCCCCAGTCGCTGGCGCAGAACCGCCTGTGGCTGCTCTGGCAACTGCAGCCGCAGTCGGCTGCCTACAACATCCCTGTTGGCCTGCAACTGCGCGGGGCCCTGGACGAACCTGCTCTGGAAGCCGCCCTGCAGGCGCTGGTGGCCCGCCACGAAGCCTTGCGCACGGTGTTCAGCGAAGTCGACGGCCAGGCAGTGCAACGCATCCTGGCTCACCTGCCGGTGAACCTTCAGCGGCTCGACCTGCAGGGGCAAGCGCCTGAGCAGGTCGACAGCCAGCGAGAGGCCGAGGCGTGCCTGCCGTTCGATCTGCAGGAGGGTCCGCTGCTGCGCCTGACGCTGGTCCATCTGGACGAGGAGCATCACCAGCTTTGGGTCACCCTGCACCACATTGCCGCCGACGGCTGGTCGCTCACCCTGCTCATGGACGAGCTGGCGCGCCTCTATGCGGCCTATTGCCAGCGTCTGGAACCCAAGCTGCCCCCGCTCGTGCTGGGCTACGCCGACTACGGCAACTGGCAGCGCACGTGGTTGGCAGAGGGTGCAGCCGAGCGTCAGCTCACCTACTGGCTCAATCAGCTGGGCGATGCGGCGCCGGTCCTGGACCTGTGCACCGACCATCCCCGCGCCAGCGACCGTGGCAACCATGCCGCACGCCTGAACGTGAAGGTGCCCGCGCACCTGTCCCAGGCCCTCAAGGCCCTGGGACATCAACACCACTGCAGCCTGTTCATGGTGCTGCTGGCGGGCTGGCAGGCGCTGCTGCACCGCTATACCGGCCAGGCCGACATCCGCGTCGGTGTGCCCAATGCCAACCGCTCGCGTCTGCAAAGCCAAGGGCTGGTCGGTTTCTTCATCAATACCCAGGTGCTGCGCGCTCAGGTCCATGGCCGGCTGCCGTTCGCCGAATTGCTCGGCCAGGTGCGCCAGGCCACCCTGGAGGCACAGGCCAACCAGGACCTGCCGTTCGAGCAGTTGGTCGAGGCGTTGCCCCAGGCCCGGGAACAAGGCCTGTTCCAGGTCATGTTCAACCACCAGCAGCGCGACCTGTCGGCGTTGCGGCGCCTGCCGGGCCTGCTGGCCGAAGAACTGCCCTGGCACAGCCGGGAAGCCAAATTCGACCTGCAACTGCACAGCGAAGAAGACCATCAGGGCCGTGTGCGCCTGGCATTCGACTACGCCAGCGAGCTGTTCGAGCAGGACACGGTGGCGCGGCTTGCCCAGCAGCTGTTGAGCCTGTTCGAGCACGTCTGCGAAACGCCGCAACTGCCCATCGGCGAGGTACCTTTGCTGGATGAGGCGAGCCGCGCACGGTTGCTGGGCTGGGGGCAAGCGCCGGCTGCGCAGCCGCCACAGTTGCTGGTCGAACAGCTCAACGAGCAGGCTCGCCTGCACCCGCAGCGCACCGCACTGGTGTGGGAGGGCGGCAGCCTCGGCTACACCGAACTGCATCAGCAGGCCAATCGCCTGGCCCATTACCTGCGCGACAAGGGCGTCGGCCCCGATACCTGCGTGGCCATCGCCATCGAGCGCTCGCCCCAGCTGCTGGTAGGCCTGCTGGCCATCCTCAAGGCCGGCGGCGCCTATGTGCCCCTGGACGTAGAGTACCCGGCCGAGCGTCTGGCCTACATGCTGGCCGACTGCAACGCCGGCCTGCTGCTCACCCACAGCAGCCAATTGGCTACCTTGCCGCACGTGCAGGGTGTTGGCGTGATCGCGCTGGACCAACTGCACCTGGACAACTGGCCGAGCCAACCGCCCCGGCTGCACCTGGACGCCGACAACCTGGCGTACGTGATCTATACCTCCGGCTCTACCGGCCAGCCCAAGGGCGTGGGCAACACCCACGGGGCGCTCGCCGAGCGGCTGCAGTGGATGCAGGCGACCTACGCACTGGGCGCGGACGACGTGCTGATGCAGAAGGCACCGATCAGTTTCGATGTTTCGGTGTGGGAATGTTTCTGGCCGCTGATCACCGGCTGCAAGCTGGTGCTTGCCGGTGCCGGTGAGCACCGCGACCCGCAGCGCATCGCAGCGCTGGTGCAGGCCCATGGCGTGACGACCCTGCATTTTGTGCCGCCTCTGTTGCAGGTGTTCGTGCAGGAGCCCCTGGCCGCAGGCTGCAGCAGCCTGCGCCGCCTGTTCTCTGGCGGCGAGGCGTTGCCGGCCGCCCTGCGGGATCGGGTGTTGCAGGTGCTGCCACAGGTGCAGCTGCACAACCGTTACGGCCCGACCGAAACCGCCATCAACGTCACCCACTGGCATTGCACCGCCAGCGACGGTGGGCATTCGCCCATGGGTCGCCCGCTGGGCAATGTACTGTGCCAGGTGCTGGACGATGAGCTGCACTTGAGCGTACCTGGCGTATCCGGCGAGCTGTACTTGGGTGGCACGGGCCTGGCCCGTGGCTACCTGGGCCGCCCAGGCCTGACGGCCGAGCGCTTCGTGCCCCAGCCCGGCGGCAACGGCCAGCGCCTGTACCGAAGCGGCGACCGAGTGCGCTGGTTGGTGCAGTACCCGGCGCTCGAGTACCTGGGGCGCCTGGACCACCAGGTGAAAGTCCGCGGCTTCCGTGTGGAGCCCGAAGAAGTGCAGGCCTGCCTGCTGGCCCAGGCCGGCGTCGAGCAGGCGGTGGTGCAGGTTCGCCAGGACCCCGTAGGTGCACAACTGGTGGGTTACTACAGTGGCACCGCCGAATCGGGGTCCCTGCTCGCGGCACTCGCCGGGCAGCTTCCGGCCTACATGGTGCCGGCACAGCTCATGTGGCTGGCGCAGATGCCGCTCGGCCCGAATGGCAAGGTCGATCGCAAGGCATTACCGGCGCCTGTGTGGCAGCAACGTGAACACATCGAGCCGCACAGCCCCTTGCAACGACAGGTCGCGGCCATCTGGTGCGAAGTGCTGGGCCTGCCCCAGGTCGGCTTGCAGGACGATTTCTTCGCCCTGGGCGGGCACTCCTTGTTGGCGACGCAAATCGTCTCGCGCACGCGCCAGGCCTGCGACGTCGAACTACCGTTGAAGGCCTTGTTCGACGCCAGCGAGCTGGGCGCTTTCTGTACCGAAGTTGCGCGCATCCAGGCAAGCGGTGAACGCAATGCGCAAGGTGACATCCCGCGCGTGGATCGCCGTCAGGCGGTGGCGCTTTCCTATTCGCAACAGCGCATGTGGTTCCTCTGGCAAATGGAGCCCAACAGCCCGGCCTACAACGTCGGTGGCATGGCGCGCCTGCGCGGCACCTTGCATGTGGATGCCTTCGAGCGGGCGTTGCACGCGCTAATCGTGCGTCACGAAACCCTGCGCACCACCTTCCCCAGCATCGAGGGCGTGCCTTACCAGTGCGTGGCCGACGACAGCAACCTGCAGCTGGCTTGGCAAGATTTCAGCGCACTGCCCGACGCCGCTCGCCAGCACAGCCTGCAACAGTTGGCCGACCAGCAGGCACACCAAGCGTTCGACCTGGAAAGTGGCCCCCTGCTGCGTGCCTGCCTGGTCAAGCTGCAAGAGCGCGAACACGTCTTCGTGCTCACCTTGCATCACATCGTCACCGAAGGCTGGGCCATGGACATCTTTGCCCGCGAACTGGGCGAGCTGTACGAAGCCTTCGTCGACGACCGTGAGTCGCCGCTGGCACCTTTGCCCGTCCAGTACCTGGACTACAGCGTATGGCAACGGCAATGGCTGGACAGCGGTGAGGGCGCTCGCCAGCTGGCCTACTGGAAACAGCGGCTGGGCCAGGAGCACCCGGTACTGGCGCTGCCCACCGACCGTCCTCGGCCTGCCGTGCAAAGCCACAAGGGCGAGCTCTACAGGTTCGAGCTGGACCCTGCGCTGGTGCAGCGCGTGCACGCCTTCAACAGCCAACGTGGCCTGACCTTGTTCATGACCATGACCGCTACCCTGGCCGTGCTGCTGCATCGCTATAGCGGCCAGCGCGACCTGCGCATCGGCGCCCCGGTGGCCAACCGCATCCGCCCCGAGAGCGAAGGGTTGATCGGTGCTTTTCTCAACACCCAGGTGCTGCGCTGCGAGCTGGACGGCCAGATGACCGGTGCCCAGGTGCTCGAGCAGGTGCGCCAGGCAGCCATCGAGGGGCAGTCCCATCAGGACCTGCCGTTCGAACAACTGGTCGAGGCCTTGCACCCACCGCGCAGCAGCGCCTACAACCCGCTGTTCCAGGTGATGTGCAACGTGCAGCGCTGGGCCTTCCAGCAAAGCCGTACGCTGGCCGGCATGCAGGTGGACTACCTGGTCAACGACGCAGCCGCCACCAAGTTCGACCTCTACCTGGAGGTCACGGACCTCGATGGCCGCCTGGGCTGCTGCCTGACCTACAGCCAGGACCTGTTCGACGCGCCACGCATCGCGCGCATGGCTGCGCACTGGCAGCAGTTGCTGGTCGGTCTGCTGGATCAGCCGCAGCAACGCCTGTGCGAGCTGCCGATGCTCAGCAGTGCCGAACAGCAGGGGCTGGTTGCGCAGCTGCGTGGTGAGCCGAGCAGTGCGGCGCGGCATACGCTGCATGGACTGTTCGCGGCCCAGGCGGCCCAAGACCCACACGCACGGGCCCTGACATTCGCCGGCCAGCACCTGAGCTACGCCGAGCTCGATCAGCAGGCCAACCGCCTGGCCCGTGCCTTGCGCGAGCGCGGTGTCGGCCCGCAGGTGCGGGTGGGCGTGGCGCTCGAACGTTCGCTGGACATGGTCGTCGGCCTGCTGGCTGTACTCAAGGCCGGCGGCGCCTACGTGCCGCTCGACCCGGAGTACCCGCTGGACCGCTTGCGCTACATGATCGAGGACAGCCAGGTCGGCGTGCTACTCAGCCAACGCCGCTTGCTGCAGGACCTCGGGCCGCTGCCGGAGCACCTGGCCTGCTGGAGCCTTGAAGACGATCAGCCGACGCTGGGTGCCTACAGCGAGGCGCCGCTGGACGATGTGAGCCTGGCGCAGCACCCGGCTTATCTGATCTACACCTCCGGCTCCACCGGCAAACCCAAGGGTGTGGTGGTCAGCCATGGCGAGTTCGCCATGCACTGCCAGGCGGTGATCGAGGCGTTCGGCATGCGCAGCGACGATTGCGAGCTGCATTTCTATTCCATCAATTTCGACGCGGCCAGCGAACGGCTATGGGTGCCGCTGCTGTGTGGCGCACGCGTGGTCATCCGTGCCCAAGGGCAATGGGGCGCCGACGAGATCTGCCAGCTGGTGCGAGAGCAGCACGTCAGCGTGCTGGGCTTCACGCCCAGCTACGGCAGTCAGTTGGCCCAGCATCTGGCCCTACAGGGCGAGTGCCTGCCGGTGCGCCTGGTGATCACCGGTGGCGAGGCATTGACCGGCGAGCACCTGCAGCGCATCCGCCAGGCTTTCATCCCTGATCAGCTGTTCAACGCCTATGGCCCCACCGAAACCGTGGTGATGCCGCTGGCCGCCCTGGCCCCGCAAACACTGGCGGCCGACCTGGGCAGCGTGCCCATCGGGCGGGTGATCGGCCAACGCACGGCCTACATCCTCGATGACGACCTGGCCCTGTTGCCCCAGGGTGGCATCGGTGAGCTGTATGTGGGCGGCGCTGGCCTGGCCCAGGGCTACCACGACCGCCCCGGCCTCACCGCCGAACGTTTCGTCGCCGACCCCTTCAGCCACACAGGCGGGCGCCTGTACCGCACAGGCGATCTGGTGCGCCTGGGCCAGGATGGCCTGGTGGAGTACATCGGGCGCGCCGACCAGCAGGTGAAGATCCGCGGCTTCCGTATCGAGCTGGGTGAAATCGAGAGCCGTTTGCAGGCCCATGCCGATGTGGATGAAGCGGTGGTCATCGCCGTGGACATGCAGGGCGTACGGCAACTGGTCGGCTACCTCGTAAGCCCGTACGCAGCTGCCGACACCCATGCCCAGCAACAGCTGCGCGAGGCCGTCAAGGCCCATGCCCATCAGCATCTGCCGGACTACATGGTGCCGGCGCACCTGGTGCTGCTCGAATCCCTGCCGCTGATGGGCAACGGCAAGCTGGACCGCCGCGCTTTGCCGCTGCCCGACCTCGACCAGGCTCGCCAGCAGTACCAGGCGCCGGCCAATGAGGTGCAAGCGCAATTGGCGCAGGTCTGGGGCGAGGTGCTCAACGTCGATCAGGTCGGCGTTCAGGACAATTTCTTCGAGCTGGGCGGTGACTCGATCCTGTCGATCCAGGTGGTCAGCCGCGCGCGACAGGCCGGCCTGCAATTTACCCCGCGCGACCTGTTCCAGCACCAGACCATCCAGGCCCTGGCGGCCATCGTGCAGCCGGTGCAGGCCACCGACAGCATCGAGCAAGGCCTGCGCCAAGGCATCGCCCAGCTGACCCCGATCCAGCACTGGTTCTTCGACAGCGCCTTGGCGCAGCCGCAGCACTGGAACCAAGCCGTGCTGTTGCAATGCCGCACGCCGCTGGACGAGACCCGGCTGCAAACCGCGCTGGCCGCCCTGGTCGAGCACCACGACAGCTTGCGCCTGCGTTTCAGCGATGCGGCTGGCCGTTGGCAGGGCGAGTACGCCCAGCCTGATGATCTACAGCTGCTGTGGTCGGCCACGGTCGCCGACCTGGACGATTGCCAGGCGCTGTACACCGACCTGCAACGCAGCCTCGACCTGCAGCGCGGTCCTTTGCTCCGTGCCTTGCTGGTGAGTGACGGGGAGGGTGAGCAACGCCTGGCATTGGCCATCCATCACCTGGTGGTCGACGGCGTTTCCTGGCGCATCCTGCTCGAAGACCTGCAGGCGCTGTACCGAGGCCAGGCCCTGCCGGCCAAGACCCATGCCCCAGGTGATTGGGCGGCGCGGCTGGCCGCCTATGCCAGCAGCGATTCGCTGCGTGATGAGCTGGGCAGGTGGCAGGCGCAAGTGGGCGAGGTACGCCATGAGCTGCCCTGCGATCATCCACAAGGCGGCAACTTGCAGCGTCATGCCCGTACCGTGACCATCAGCCTGGATGCGCAGCAGACCCGCCAGTTGCTGCAGCAGGCGCCTGCGGCCTACCACACCCAGGTCAATGACCTGCTACTGACGGCACTTGCCCGCACCCTGTGCCAGTGGACGGGTCAGCCACAGGCGCTGGTGCAGTTGGAAGGCCATGGCCGCGACGGGTTGTTCGAGGACATGGACCTGACCCGCAGCGTCGGCTGGTTCACCAATGCCTACCCGTTGAGCCTGTCGCCCCTGGCAGGGGATGATGACCAAGCTCTGGCGGCGTCCATCAAGCACATCAAGGAGCAGTTGCGCCAGGTGCCGCACAAGGGCCTTGGCTACGGTGTGCTGCGCTACCTGGCGGACCCGGCAACGCGCGAGCACATGGCGGCCCTGGCGCAAGCGCGCATCACCTTCAACTACCTTGGGCAGTTCGACCAGCAGTTCGACGACGGCGCGCTGTTCACGCCGGTGGACGCGCCGGTGGGCCTGGCCCATGACCCGGATGCGCCGCTGCCCAACTGGCTGAGTGTCGATGGCCAGGTCTACGGCGGTGCGTTGCAACTGCGCTGGACATTCAGCAGTGAACGCTATGAACCGCACACCATCGCCACACTGGCAAACGCCTATCGCCAAGAGCTGATAGCGCTGATCGACCATTGCCTGGCAGACGGGCAGGGCAGCTACACTCCATCGGACTTCCCCCTGGCGCACCTTACCCAGGCGCAGATCGACGCGCTGCCCGTGCCAGCCAACCTGATCGAGGACGTCTACCCGCTGACCCCCATGCAGGAAGGCATGCTGCTGCACACCCTGCTCGAACCCGGCACCGGCCTGTACTACATGCAGGATCGCTATCGCATCAACAGCGCGCTCGACCCCCAGCGCTTCGCCCTGGCCTGGCAACAGGTGGTGGCGCGGCACGAAGCCTTGCGCGCCTCGTTCAGCTGGAACAGCGGCGAGGCCATGCTGCAGATCATCCACAAGCCCGGGCAACTGGCCATGGATTACCAGGACTGGCGCGACCTGGACGCCGCCGACCAGGAGGCTCGCTTGCAAGCCCTGCACAAGCAGGAGCGCGAAGCCGGCTTCGACGTGTTGCACACGCCGCCGTTCCATTTGCGCCTGGTGCGTGTGGCCGATGCGCGCTACTGGTTCATGATGAGCAACCACCACATCCTCATCGATGCCTGGTGCCGCTCGCTGCTGATGAACGATTTCTTCGAAATCTACCAGGCGCTGGGCGAGGGCCGGCAGGCGCAGCTACCGGTGCCGCCGCGCTACCGCGACTACATCGGCTGGCTGCAGCGCCAGGGGCTGGACGACGCGCGCGCCTGGTGGCAAGCCAACCTGGCCGGCTTCGAGCGCGCCACGGCACTGCCAAGCGACCGCCCGCTGCGCCATGAGCATGCGGGCAGCGGCATGATCGTCGGCGATTGCTACACACGCCTGGCGGTCAGTGAGGGCGCTCGCCTGCGCGAGCTGGCCCAGGCCCACCAGTTGACCGTCAACACCTTCGCCCAGGCAGCCTGGGCCCTGGTGCTGGCGCGCTACAGCGGCGAGCGCGACGTGGCCTTCGGCGTGACCGTGGCGGGTCGGCCGGTGAGCATGCCGCAGATGCAGCGCACCGTCGGCCTGTTCATCAACAGCGTGGTGCTGCGCGTACAGCTGCCAACGGCCGGCCAGGGGTGCAGTGTGCGCCAGTGGTTGCAGGGTTTGCTGGAGCGCAACATGGAACTGCGCGAGTACGAATACCTGCCACTGGTGGACATCCAGGCGTGCAGCGAACTGCCCAAGGGCCAGCCCTTGTTCGACAGCCTGTTCGTGTTCGAGAACGCCCCGGTGGAAACTGCCGTGCTCGACCACGCCCAGCACCTGGATGCCACCTCCGACTCAGGCCGCACCCACACCAATTTCCCGCTCACCGCGGTCTGTTACCCAGGTGATGACCTGGGCCTGCACCTCTCGTTCGACCAGCGCTACTTCGACTACCCGACGGTCGAGCGCTTGCTGGCCGAATTCAAACGCCTGCTCCTGGCGCTGGTCCAGGGCTTCGACGGACAAGTGCAAGCGTTGCCGCTGGTGGGCGCCGAGGAACAGCGTTTCTTGCTCCAGACATGCAACAACACCCAGCGGGCCTATCCCCTGGAGCACAGCTATGTCGCCCAGTTCGAGGCGCGCGTGGCCGCCCATCCTCAGCGTACCGTGGCCCGGTGCCTGGACGCCGAGTACGACTATGCCGGCCTGAACCTGGCGGCCAACCGCCTGGGCCATGCACTGCTCGAGGCGGGTGTCCGGGTGGATCAACCGGTGGCCCTGCTGGCCGATCGTGGTTTGCCACTGCTGGGCATGATCGTGGGCAGCTTCAAGGCCGGTGCCGGTTACCTGCCGCTGGACCCAGGCCTGCCTACTGCGCGCCTGCAAAGCATTCTTGAGCTCAGCCGCGCGCCAGTGCTGGTGTGCAGCGCGGCCTGCGCCGAGCAGGGGCAGGCCTTGCTGCAAGCCATGGACCCTGCCGTACGGCCCCAGTTGCTGGTGTGGGAAACCGTCCAGACCTGCACCACGGCCAGCCACAACCCTGAGGTCTACAGCGGCCCGGACAACCTCGCCTACGTGATCTACACCTCAGGCTCCACCGGCTTGCCCAAGGGCGTGATGGTGGAACAGCGCGGCATGCTCAACAACCAACTGAGCAAGGTGCCCTACCTGGCGCTGACCGAACACGATGTCATCGCGCAGACGGCATCGCAGAGCTTCGACATTTCGGTGTGGCAGTTCCTGGCCGCGCCGCTGTTCGGCGCCCGGGTCGAAATCGTGCCCAACGCCATTGCCCACGATCCCCAGGGCCTGCTCACCCATGTTCAGGCCACCGGCATCACCGTCCTTGAGAGCGTGACATCGCTGATCCAGGGCATGCTTGCCAACGAACACCAGGCGCTGGACGGCCTGCGCTGGATGCTGCCAACCGGCGAAGCCATGCCACCGGAGTTGGCGGCGCAGTGGTTGCAGCGTTACCCACGGATCGGCCTGGTCAACGCCTACGGGCCAGCGGAATGCTCGGATGACGTGGCGTTCTTCCGTGTCGATGCCGCCTCCACCCAGGGCAGCTACTTGCCCATCGGCACCCCGACCGACAATAACCGGCTGTACCTGCTGGGCGATGAACAGCAACTGGTGCCGCTGGGGGCCGTGGGAGAGTTGTGCGTGGCGGGTACGGGCGTGGGGCGAGGCTACGTGGGCGACCCGGCACGCACGGCATTGGCGTTCATTCCCCACCCTTACGGTGCACCCGGCGAGCGTGTGTACCGCACCGGCGACCTGGCCCGCCAGCGGCCTGACGGTGTGCTTGAGTATGTGGGCCGTATCGATCACCAAGTAAAGATTCGCGGTTACCGTATCGAACTGGGTGAAATCGAAGCCCGGCTGCACGAGCAGCCGCAGGTCCGCGATGCAGCGGTGGCCGTGCAGGATGGAGTCAACGGCAAGCATCTGGTGGGTTATCTGGTGCCGCACCACGGGGTCAAGGGCGACGACACCGTGCTCGCTCAGCTCAAGGCACGCCTGCGCGCCGAGCTGCCCGAGTACATGGTGCCCCTGCACTGGGCCTGGCTCGAAGCCTTGCCTCACAACGCCAACGGCAAGCTCGACCGCAAGGCCCTGCCCGCCGTCGACATCGGCAACCAGCACAGCCAGGCCTATCAGGCACCGCGCAGCGAGCTCGAAGGCCTGCTGGCCGGTATCTGGGCCGAGGTGCTCAAGGCCGACCGGGTTGGCGTACACGACAACTTCTTCGAACTGGGCGGGCACTCGCTACTGGCCACCCAGATCGCCTCGCGGGTGCAGAAGCAACTTCAGCTGAACGTGCCATTGCGGGCGATGTTCGAGTGCAGCACGGTGGCGGAACTGGCCGTGTACGTGGAGGGACTGCAGGGCAGCGCCCTGGATGAAGACAAGGTGGACCGGTTGAGTGACTTGATGGCGGAGTTGGAAGGCTTGTGAGGGGCGGCGGGCGATGGGTAATTGCCCGTTCGTTCAAGGGTTAACGACGCCGGATGATTGGCGGGGCTGAAATCCTTGGGGCTGCTGCGCAGCCCAAGGACACGAGCTGGCTCGCTCGGGTCGCGGCTCAAGGGGGCCTCGCAAGCTGCCGTCTTCACCTTTCTCGAGCGTGTTCACTGCGCCTGTGATAACGATTTGCGTGACCGATCATACAGCTAGCGCCTTTATAAACGCCTCATCCAGTGAGTTGGCCTGGTACCGAGCAAGCAATTGATCTGCGTTATCGAATGCCTGAAGTTGTTGATGGGCGAGCATGTAAAAGCGGTGCAGTTATCTACGATTTCCTGTGTGTAATGGGACGATATCATGACGCTGGCGCCCTCACGGCAGGCGCTCTTGATGCCCAACCAAATATAATGCCGAAATTCAGGATCTACCCCCGCGGTCGGCTCGTCGAGCATGATCAAGTCACTGCTCGTCAACAAGAGCGTCAAGCTGATGAAGCTGCGCACTTCCCCGTAACTGCATTTGGACGCCTTTTTTTGCGCAATTTCTGAAAAGCGCCGGCCCAATGCGGGAGACCACCCATCAAGGCGCACGATGGCCTGATCAATGCTTAGCAATGTTGGCATATTTAAAAGCGTAATGAGTTTGTAAACCTCCCCCATTCGAAGCTGTGAAAGCGGTGTGAGGATCTGAGTCAGGTAGGTGAGGTGACGAGCATTATTGCAAATCACGCCACCCGTCGGGTACCGAAGTCCACTGATAATGTCGAAAAGTGTGGTCTTTCCGGCACCGTTGCAGCCTAGAATGCCCACTGCTTCGCAGGGCGATAAGTCGATATTTATCTTGTGAAACAGAAGCCTTTTTTGGTACGAGAAGGAAAGTTCGGTGAGGGTTAGTAGGCGCATCAGTAACGGCTCCAAACCGGTTGAATTCTAAAATGCTTGGCTGTCAGGTAGAGCGCTGTGATGGACAGCATGAATAAGGGTGGGAAGACCATTCCGAGAGCGAGGTCGCCGTGAAAAAGCCGGGTGCTCACAATTAGTGGGTTAAGGAGCATGGCTACAGGGTGCTGGGACTCAACGGTGGCAGCGCCAAGATAGCTCGAGACGAGCATGAGGAATGACAGAAGCGAGAAAAGGGTGCCGGCCGTGCTGAACGTGAGGGGGAGAGAGGCTATTATGAAGCCGATGAGTGTGAAGCCGAGATAACTTGTTGCGACACCTGCAATGATAAAACTGTACTCTTGGAGTGAGTAGGGGCCGTGGAAGGCCTTGGTCGAGAAGTAGAACACCGACGCGTAGAGAATGCTCATGAGTGCGTAGGTTGTCATGTGCGCCGCCAGGAAAAGTAGCAGTGGCTCTTGTCGATAGATAAATGATCGAATGAAGCCGCTCTCTCGCCTGCCGATTAAGTAAAAGCTGAAGCCGAATAACGCGACATTGGCAGAAATATAGGCGTAAAACCAGCCGGCTTGTATCAAGTAGGTAGTGGAGGGGTCTGGCTGGCTACTCAGCATGAACAAAAGGAAGGGTGCCAAGGCCGCCCAGAGAAGACTGGCTGTATCTCTGAGGTTTTCTTGAGTGAGTAATATTGAGATTCGGCATATTTTTGTTGTTTTTTTTATTGGCAAGGCCCGGCGGTGCAGTTGAATGCCCGCTGATTTATGACTGTCAGATGATTGTCTGCTCCGTAGCTACCCTGTCCTCAAGTTTTAAAAAAGCGAGCGACTGGCGGTGAGAGGGTAAGCATGTCGAAGGAAATAGGGAAGTAGGTCGCCGTCGTGTT
>NZ_JBJJMO010000086.1:0-14501 GCF_046231935.1 Pseudomonas sp. KCJK9111
CACACTCAAGCTCATCCCTTTTCTGGTTCTGTTGTACCTGGTGGCTTATGTCGATCGCTCGGCGGTCGGCTTTGCCAAGCTGCACATGGGCGCCGACATTGGCCTGGGCGACGCGGCCTATGGCCTGGGCGCCGGGTTGTTCTTCATCGGCTATTTTCTGTTCGAGGTGCCGAGCAACCTGCTGCTGGACCGCTTCGGCGCACGCCGCTGGTTCGCTCGCATCTTGCTCACATGGGGCGCCATCACCGTTGGCATGGCATTCGTGACCGGGCCGAACGGCTTCTATGTGATGCGCTTTCTGCTAGGGGCAGCCGAGGCCGGTTTCTTCCCGGGGGTGCTGTACTACATCACCCAGTGGTACCCGGTGCGGCATCGCGGCAAGATCCTGGGCTTGTTCATCCTTTCCCAGCCGTTGGCGATGCTGGTCACAGGGCCGCTTTCCGGCGCATTGCTGGGCCTGGACGGCACCTATGGCCTGCACGGCTGGCAATGGCTGTTCATCTGCATCGGGACCCCTGCGGTGCTGTTGGCCTGGCCCACCCTGCGCCTGTTGCCAGATGGCCCGGCCAAGGTGCGCTGGCTCAGCGACGCGCAACGCACCTGGTTGCAAGAGCAGTTGGCCAATGACCTGCGTGAATACGGCCAGACCCGCCACGGCAACCCGCTGCATGCACTCAAAGACAGCCGCGTGCTGCTGTTGGCGCTGTTCTACCTGCCCATGACCCTGAGCATCTACGGGCTTGGGTTGTGGCTGCCCACCTTGATCCACCAGTTTGGCGGCAGCGACCTGGTCACCGGTTTCGTGTCGGCGGTGCCCTACCTGTTCGGCATCATTGGTTTGCTGGTCGTGCCACGCAGCTCGGACCGCCTCAATGACCGTTACGGTCATCTCGGTTTGCTGTACGCCCTGGCCGCAGTCGGGCTGTTTCTCAGTGCCTGGTTGAGCGTGCCGGCCTTGCAACTGGCGGCGTTATGCCTGGTGGCGTTCGCCTTGTTCTCGTGCACGGCGATCTTCTGGACCCTGCCTGGGCGGTTTTTCTCCGGGGCCAGCGCTGCGGCCGGCATCGCCCTGATCAACTCGATCGGCAACCTGGGCGGCTACCTGGGCCCATTTGGCATCGGCGCCTTGAAAGAACACACGGGGCACCTGTCGTCCGGGCTTTATTTCCTGGCCCTGGTCACCGTGTTCGGGGTGCTGCTTACCGGAGTTGTCTACGCCCGCCTGGAGCGTCGACAGCGTGATGCATCCACCCAGGTGGCTGGCGCCTCCCGATAATTTTTCGCAACCGACAAGCGAGTACGACCATGCGACTGATCCAATTTGAAACCGCCACCGGCGAGCGCCATGTCGGCGTGGTGGAAGGTGACTACGTCTTGCGCGTGTGTGGCATCGACACCACCCGCGAGCTGGCCCTGCAGGCCATCGCCGCTGGCCTGACCCTGGCCGATCAGGTGCAGGTAGTGGGCCTGGGCGAGCGGCACGATTACCAAACGCTGTTGGCCGAGGGCCGGGTGCTACCGCCGCTGGATCACCCCGATCCGGCCCATTGCCTGGTGACCGGCACTGGCCTGACCCACTTGGGTAGCGCCGCCACGCGCGACAAGATGCATCAGCAACAGGCCCAGGACGCTGTGACCGACAGCATGCGCATGTTCCAGTGGGGCATGGAGGGCGGCCGGCCAACAGCAGGGCAGGTGGGTGCACAACCGGAATGGTTCTACAAGGGCGATGGCACCATCGTTGTGCGCCCTGGGGCAGACCTGCCGCTGCCGGCGTTTGCCGAGGATGCAGGCGAGGAGCCGGAGTTGGTAGGCCTGTACCTGATCGGCCCTGACGGCACGCCGTACCGCCTGGGTTACGCGCTGGGCAACGAGTTCTCCGACCATGTGATGGAGCGGCGTAACTACCTTTATCTGGCCCACTCGAAGCTGCGCGCCTGCAGTTTCGGACCGGAGCTGCGGCTCGGTGCACTGCCGGCGCACCTCGAGGGCACCAGCCGCATCCTGCGTGATGGCCAACCGGTATGGAGCCAACCCTTCCTGTCGGGTGAGCAGAACATGTGCCATAGCTTCGAGAACCTGGAGTTCCATCACTTCAAATACGACCAGTTCCTGCGACCTGGCGATATTCATGTGCACTACTTCGGCACTGCGACGCTGTCGTTCGCCGACGGCATCCAGGCGCAGCCTGGCGATACCTTCGAAATCAGCCTGCCAGCCTTCGGCGAGCCGCTGCGCAACGGCATTGCGCCAGCAGCGAAGCAGGTGCAGCCAGGGAGCGTGAAAAGCCTGTAAGCCCACCTCTGGCCTTCAGGGCACGTGCCCCGTGCCCTGGGCAGCGGTCAGGTGCGGCAACTTCAATCTCTTAATTCAGGAGTCCATCATGACTGGAAGCAATTTCATTGGCGGCCAACGCAGCGCCGCTGGCAGTGTGCGCCTGCAAAGCCTCGATGCCTGCACGGGGGAGGCCCTGCCGGTCACCTTCAGCCAGGCAACCCCCGAAGAAGTGGACGCCGCAGCCCAGGCCGCCGAAGCCGCCTTCCCCGCATACAGCGCCCTGGCACCTGAGCGCCGCGCGCAGTTTCTAGACGCTATCGCCGATCAGCTCGATGCATTGGACGATACCTTCATCGCCACCGTCTGCCGAGAAACTGCCCTGCCAGCGGGGCGCATCCAGGGCGAGCGTGCCCGCACCAGCAATCAGATGCGCCAATTCGCCAAGGTGCTGCGGCGCGGCGACTTTCTGGGCGCCCGCATCGATCGCGCGCAACCCCAGCGCCAGCCGCTGCCACGGCCTGACCTGCGTCAATACCGCACCGGCCTGGGCCCGGTGGCGGTGTTCGGCGCCAGCAATTTCCCCTTGGCCTTCTCCACGGCCGGTGGCGACACCGCCGCTGCGCTGGCGGCAGGGTGCCCGGTGGTGATCAAGGCGCACAGCGGGCACATGGCCACGGCCGAGTGGGTGGGTGAAGCCATCGAACGGGCCGCTGTAGCGACCGGCATGCCCGCTGGCGTGTTCAACATGATCTACGGCGCGGGGGTAGGTGAAGCCCTGGTGCGTCATCCGGTGATTCAAGCCGTGGGCTTTACGGGCTCGCTCAAAGGTGGACGGGCCCTGTGCGACATGGCGGCCGCTCGCGCGCAGCCGATCCCGGTGTTTGCCGAAATGAGCAGCATCAACCCGGTGCTGGTGCTGCCAGGTGCGCTGCAAGCGCGAGGCCCGCAGATTGCCCGGGAGCTGGCCAATTCGGTGGTGATGGGGTGTGGTCAGTTTTGCACCAACCCGGGGCTGGTCATCGGTATCGCTGGCGAAGCCTTCAGCGACTTCCTGGCGCAGTTAGGCGCGCACCTGGCTGACCAGCCTGGCCAGACCATGCTCAATGCCGGAACCCTGCGCAGCTATTGCGCCGGCGTGCAGCGCCTGCACCAGCACCCAGGGATACGCCACCTGGCCGGGTCCACACAGGGGGGCAACCAAGCCCAGCCCCAGCTGTTCATGGCGCAGGCGAGCCTCTTGTTGCAGGGCGATGAAGTCCTTCAGGAAGAAGTGTTCGGGCCTACCACGGTCGCCATCGAAGTGGCTGACGAAGCCGAACTGCGTCGGGCTCTCGAGGCGTTGCAGGGGCAACTGACGGCCACGCTGATTGCTGAGCCTGAAGACTTCCAGCGCTTCGCCGCGCTGGTACCGGTGTTGCAACGCAAGGCCGGGCGCCTGCTGGTCAATGGCTACCCCACTGGCGTCGAAGTGTGCGAGGCGATGGTGCACGGCGGGCCTTACCCCGCCACATCCGATGCGCGCGGTACATCCGTCGGGACCCTGTCTATCGACCGTTTTCTGCGCCCAGTCTGCTTCCAGGACTATCCCGACGCGCTGCTGCCCGACGCCCTCAAAGACGCCAACCCGCTGGGCCTGCTGCGCCTGATCGACGGCCAGCATAGCCGCGAGGCGCTTGTATGAAGGCTTGACGGTTCTGGCACCGGAGCACGTGCCGCCTGGTGAGGGTCAGGCGGCGCTTGCTTGATCAGCCTTTTTAGTCAGTCCACCGCCACAGCGGCTCGTCCAGCAGGCCCACGTCTTTGAGTCGCGTCTGCCCTTGCACCTTGTCCAGGGCGAGCAGGTTGCAATCCTCACACCGGCTTAAGGCTTCGATCAATGGGGCGCTGTGCGACACAACCCACACCTGACTGTGCTCGGATGCGCGAATGATCAGCCGGGCCAAGGCCGGCAGCAAGGCTACATGCAAGCTGGTCTCCGGCTCGTTCAGCACCATCAGAGCCGGTGGCCTGGGCGTCAGCAGGGCTGTCATCAGCAGGAGATAGCGCAAGGTTCCATCCGACAGCTCTGCGCAGGTCAATGGCCTGAGCAATCCCTGCTGGAACAGCCGTACGCAGAATAGCCCGCCAGGGGGTGCATGGATGTCCAGGCGACTGCCGGGGAAAGCGTCCTCCAGCGCGGCATTGAGGCCTTCAACGTCACCGATTTCGATGATGGTTTGCAACGCTGGGGCAAGGTTGCGCCCGTCATGATGCAGCACCGGCGAGCGGGTGCCCAATTGGGGTTGGCGGCAGGGAGCATCCCGATCAATTCGAAAGTGATCGTAAAAACGCCAGCTGTTGATGAAGGCGCGCAACTGCCCAATCTCGGGGGCCTGCCGCGGGCGGCCCACCACACTGAAGAAGCTTTCGCTGCTGTCGGCATGCTGATCCAGTACTGTCCAGTCGTTGCCTTCACGAGCCCTCACCATTGCGTTCTTGCGCTCGACCAGCGCGGAGGAAGGTCGATAAGCACCGCCTGCCCAGATCGTCTCACTCTTGATTTCCGGATCAAGGATGAAGGCTGAGGGGTAGGGCAGGAGGATGGGCAACCCCAAGGAGATGGCAAATCCGTAATCTTCGGTGGCAAAGCCTAGCCGCAGGCGACGGGCATCGCGCGGGTGCTGCCCCTGAATCGGTACTTCACCGCGCATCATGCGCGCACTCGATTCAGGGCCTGCCCACCAAGTCGAGTCCAGCCCACCTTCGCGGGCGAGTGCCTGAATGACCCCGCCCTGTGCCGTTTCGGCCAGCAGGCGCAGGGCTTTGTACAGATTCGACTTGCCGCTGCCGTTGGCTCCGGTGACCACGTTGAGCTGACCCAGCGGTAGGACCAAGTGGTTGATGGAGCGATAATTGCTGATGGCCAGGGTAGTGAGCATGGCGTTATTCCGGTCGACGATGGTGCAAGTTTGGTCTCAATCAAGTGCCCAGGCCAACCCTTGCCCATGTCGACCCGCCGGCGCTGGGCCATCGCTGAGGCCGATGGCTAGATCCACAGATCATTAGGCGCCGTGCGCTCACCGCCCTCATGGCCAGTGTTGAGGACGCCACACGGTTCGATCATCAGCAGCTTGGCCTCGCCCTCGGCTGCCGTGCGATGCTGTACACCCCGGGGTACCACGAACAACTCGCCGGGCGCTACATGGACGCTGCGTTGCGGCAGATCGATGCGCAGCGTGCCTTCGAGCACCAGAAAGGCTTCATCGGTTTCCGGGTGCGCATGCCAGATGAATTCTCCCTCGATACGCACGACCTTGAACTGGTAGTCGTTCATCTGTGCAACAACCCTGGGGCTCCACTGACTGTCGATCATCGACGCCTTCTGCTTCAGGTTCACAGGGTGCGGCTGGATGTGCTGATTGGATTCGAACATGGTGGTTACTCCTGGTTGGAGCACGCAGCCTATTGCAGCTCGGTGTTTGCTGGCTTGTACGATCCTGCACGTTGCTGGCCTGGCCGCAGGCGTTCGAGCCAGCGTAGCGGCGGCACCCCATAGCTGCGGGTGAAGTGTCGGGTCATGTGGCTCTGATCATGAAAGCCTGCCGCCAGGGCTGCGTCGACCAGGGTGAAGCCATCGAGCAACAGCCGTCGCACATTGTCCAGCCGCCGGAGGGTGACGAAGCGATAGGGGCTGGTGCCGTACAAAGCCCGGAAGTCCCGGGACAGGCTCCATTGCTCACGGCCGCTGGCGCGTTCGAGCATCTCCAGGGTAATGCCCAGGTGGAGGTGCTCCAGAATGAACGCCTTGGCGCGCTCGGCGGACCGGTAATCCAGGCGCTTGCGCCCGCGTGGTTTGCCCGCGACAGCGCGCAACGCCATGGCCAGGTCGTAGACAGCGTCTTGCTCCTCCAGCCTTTCCAGAGGGTGGTCCACGGCCTGAACGAACGTTTCGCTGGCGTGGAAAAGGCGCGGGTCACTGGAGAGCCCACCGGGCACGAACGGTAGCGGCTGGCCGCCCAATGCGGCCTGAATCAGTGCAGGGTCGATGTAGGCCATGCGGTAACGAAAACCCGTCTCGGTGCCGGCCATGCCGTCGTGCAACTCATCGGGGTGCAGCACCAGCGTGTTGCCCGGCATGCCGTGGCGCAACGCGCCTTTGTAATGAAAACTCTGAACCCCGGCCAAGGTACGGCCGATGGAGTAGGTGTCGTGCCGATGGGGATCATAGCCATGGCTACCGAACCACGCCTCGATCCGCTCGATTGCGCCAGGCTGCGTGCTGCGGATGACCCAGTCGGAAACCGGGGGCATGCTGGGCGAACGTTTCATGGCACTGGCCCCGGCGGTTCACGGAAAGGAAAGACAACGCGCTATCATAGGCCCCATTCCTCCTCATCAGAACCCGCCATGAACCGTCAGAAGAAAATCAAGCAACTGCTCAAGGCGCACGCCAAGAAGGCCAGCGCCAAGCTGGCGCCGCGCAGCACCAAACCCACGTACATCAGCAAGGCCGATCGCGAGAAGCTGGCGTTGCAAACGGCCGCAGACGCCGCAGTGCAACCCGAACCCCAGGCCTGAGCCTCAGGCTTCCGACGGGGTTTCTTCCTGCTTGTAGATCTTGAAGCCGCGCGCTTGGTAATTGCCCAGCGCGGCAGGGTGATCCAGGGTGCAGGTATGCACCCATACACGCTGCGTACCGGGCCACGCCCAGGCGCAACGCACCGCCTGGCTCAACAGCGGGCCGCCAAAGCCTGCGCCCAGAAACTGCGGGGCCAAGCCGAAGTAACGGATTTCGGCGTTACGCCCGTCAGGGCGATACAGTTCGTAATACCCGGCGATGGCGCCCCGGTGGTAAGCCACCCAGGTGCGGTGAGCTTCCTGCTCGACCTGCGCCTGCCACTGCGCCTCGCTCCACGCGTCCAGGTCACCCCAGGACCAGGGCGTGCCGACCAACGCGTAGAGAAAGCGGTTGAAGGCCGGTTGTGGCACCTCGCATTCGACAATGTGCAAATCCGGGCGCTGGGGTTTTTCCACCAGTTGCTCTGGCGAGGTCATTTCTAGGTAGTACGTGGTACAGGGGGATTGCATCGTCATCTCGCATCGTCCGTTGGTCAGCTTGCCAGCATGCCTGTGGCGTAACGCCTTTGCCACCTACGCATAGGGTCACGACGGGCATGGTGCGTTGGCAAGCCTTTGACAGTCGTTGGCGCAACTGCTGGGTTGATAGGGAACGCCGCCGAAAGCTTCCGATTGAACGTTTCAGCGCGCAGGTACGTCGGTATTTCTAGTCTTTTGCTATGGAGGTTTCCATGAAATATCGCGCACTCGGCAACACCGGCCTGCTGGTTTCGGAACTGGTCATTGGCACCGTACCTTTTGGCGGGCGAGGCTCGTTCGAGAAGACCGGCAGCGTCGATGTGGACCTGGCCAAGCGCATGTTCGCGGCGGCGTTCGACGCCGGGGTCAACCTGGTCGATACCGCCGACCTGTATTCACATGGGCTGGCTGAGGAAATTGTCGGCAAGGCCCTGGGCGAGCGTCGGAACTCGATCATCCTGGCCAGCAAGGCGCGCAGCCCGATGAGCGACAACCCCAATGACAGCGGCGCTTCGCGCTACCATCTGATTCGCGCGTGCGAGGCCAGCTTGAAGCGCCTGGGCACCGACCATATCGACCTGTACCAGATCCACAACTGGGACGGCGTCACGCCAGTGGAGGAGACCCTGGCAGCACTGGATCACCTGGTGCAAAGCGGCAAGATTCGCTACTTCGGCACGTCCAACTACACCGCCTGGCAAATGATGAAGACCCTGGGCAGCGCGCAATTGAACGGCTGGCAACAGCCCGTTTCCCAGCAGATCTACTACACGCCCGAATCGCGCGAGGCCGAGTACGAGTTGCTGCCGATGGCGATTGACCAGGGCTTTGCCACGCTGGTCTGGGGGCCGTTGGGTGAAGGGCTGTTGACTGGCAAGGTCCGTCGTGGCCAGCAGACGCCCAAGGGCACTCGTCAGGGTAACGACTGGCCGGAACCCTATGTGCATGATCGTGAGCGCGCCTACGACATCATCGAGACCTTAATCGCGGTGGGCGAACGCCACGGTTGCTCGCCTTCACGCGTCTGCCTGGCCTGGCTCAAGGATCGCCCGGGCATTACCAGCGTGATTACCGCTGGCCGCACCCTCGATCAGCTGCAAGACAATTTGCAGGCGGCAGACCTGGTGTTGACGCAAGAGGACCTGAAGCAGATCGAACAGGCCACCCGCATCGCGCCGCAGTATCCCTACTGGCACCGCATTGCCGCCGGCATGGACCGCATCGATCCGGCTGAAGCGCCGTTCATAGAGCTGTACCGAGAGACCATGAAGTAACACCTGCGCCGCCTGATACCAGGTCGTCTTGCGCGCTTGGCGAGACGATCTTGGTGGTGGTGTGAATTATTTCCTGTCTCGCCGGTCAAGTAATGAGTTCCCAACCTATATCGAGGTGCTCATGCACGCCTTCACTGTTCGTTACTCGCTCAATGGAAATTCGACCGACCATACCTTCGAGTTGGACCAGCGTGGCCTGGCCCTGCACGAAGCGGCGTTGCACCTGATCGTGCTGCATTTCGGCGACGGCGAGAACAGCCTGGTGATGCCCGCAGCCGATGCCACGCCCGATGAAATCCTGGCGCAAGCCCAGGTGCTGGGGTTGACGGATATCGTGGTGGTCTAGGTTGCTCGCTGGTGGACGCTAGGCTCTGTGTGAAAAGCCTTGATACTCGGTGGTGCTGCGTTGAAAACAGCCTGGATCGCCAGCCCGGTCGGAATGCTCATTTACAACACGTAAAGTCGAGCGCGACTCCGACCGTTCCTCGGCTTTTTTCGCCTTGCCTGACCATCGTCTCAAGACTTTTCACACAGAGCCTAGGTGGCACTGTCTTGCGCCGCCTTCGCAAGCTAGCGAGTCTCGCGTAGGAGCGGTCTTGTACCGCGATGGGCTGCGCAGCAGCCCCAGGATTTCAGCTCCGCATCTTAGATTGCCGGGGCCGCTGCGCGGCCCATCGCGGTACAAGACCGCCTCTACCCGGACTTCGGCAAGCCTTCAGAGGCGGCATCAGGCAGTTCCTTCCGCAAAGTTCAGGCCTCCGCTCTCTAGGCCAATACAGAATCAAGACTGTATTTACACGGGATTTGCCGGGCGTCAGATATAGCCCAAGGTACTCACTTGCACCCTGAGTTATCCTGCGGTCAACACCTTCGCCATGACCACCGTTCGCTCATCTCCATGGCGCACTTCACGAACCACCCTGTAACCTAACCTGGCATAGAAACCTTGAGCAGTGAGTGAAGAGGGCACCTGCAACTGCAAGGCCCCACTGGCCAGCGCTTCCTGCTCGATGCAGCCCATCATTTGTTCACCGATACCCTGGCGCTGATAGGTCGGGTCGACGAATACACTCCTCACCACATCCTTCTCAAGGCTTGCCGTTGCGACGACGAGGCCGTCTTCTACAGCCACCCATACAACCCGCCTGCCCAGCAGTGCAACCACCGCTTGGGGTGTGAAGGAACGCGCCACGCGCGCCAGTGTGGCGGCGTCATAGTCTGCTGCGTTGCTGTGGCGCAGGGCAGCCAGGATCACCCGGCTGATGCCTTCTGCGTCCAGGATGGTCGCCGCTCTGATCACACTTGCCATCAACCTCGGCCTCCTCGATTGCGACGGACGGGCTTCATCCCGATCGAACGCCTGCGCCCGCGCTGTTCTCGAATAACTGTAGGCCTCATCCATTCTTTCGAGGTACGCGGCAATGAACAGAGATCCCATGGCACAGGACGGCGCTGACGATGACATGCCCGTTTCACCGGACCCGTCGGTGAACCCTGACAACCCGACCATACCTGATCCGGACGATGATCCGCTCATGAACGAAGAGGAGGGTGATGACATGGAGGATTCCGAGCAGCCGCCCATGGATGTGATTACGCCCAGAGAATAACGGGCGTAGTGCAGTTTCCACCCATATACCTCGCCGCCTTGGCATGGATGCCGGCGGCAACAGCGTTAAGCAGACTCACGCTATTACAGCGCCTCAATCAGGAGAATGCATATGCCAATCGACAATAATGGTCCTGCAGCACCCTACCCAGGCCCGGCTCAGAACAGCCCGGACACCGGTGAGGGTCATGATTCAGGCCTTGAACAGGCCCCTTCGGAACCCAAGCAAGGCGCCGCCCAGGCAGGCGGCGAGCGCCCCGAGGACTGGAATCCACCCCCCGGAAACCCTGGCTCCGACCAGGACAGCCAGGTGCCACGCGACAACGGTACCGCACGCACCCATGAAGACCCTGGCGCTGGGGATGCAGCGCTTGAGGAAGACATGAAGGACGTGCAAGCCAACAACTCTGTTTCGCAAGAACATCCGTGACACTGGCTTGAACCCGAGGCGCTGGGGCTGTCCACAGCGCCTTTGGGCAACGCTAGCGGCCGCGCAGCAAGCCTGCCAGCGCTACCGTCAACGCAACCGCCGTCCCCATGGCCAGCACGATGGTCGGCATGACCCCCAGCGCTTTCATCAGCCCCGACAGCATCAGGTAGAACGCCAATACACCCACTGCGCCAATGGCATTGCCGCGCACCATGGCTGCCATGCCCGCGCGCCCATTCTGCACATGGGCAAACACCATCAACGGCCAGGCGATGACAGGGATTGGCGCGAGCATGCCGCTCGTCTGGGGTCCAAGCCAGGCGGCTAGGTGCGTGGTGATCATCAGCAACGCCGTTGCCGAGACCATGCGCAAGGGAATTTCCCAGTAACGATGCCGTACACGTGCCAGGGTTTCAGGCTTGGGCTCGCGCCCGCTGGCGATAATCAGCAGTACGATCAGCCCCAGCGCCACCCCTATCGACACGTACAAATGGCCCCAGTGCGTAAGCACATAGGCGACCAAGCCGTAGAAGACGATCGCCAGGCCCGCAGCAGCCCCGATGGCGAGCCTGCGTGTGGCATACAGGTAGAACGCGTAGGTAGCGAGCACGGCTGCCAGCCCCCCGAGTGCACCAGGCACGGCGTTCAGGGCAAAGTCCGTCCCTTGCTCCAGGCTCAGGAAGGTCATCACCAGCCCCGAGGTAATGGGCATGCCCGCCAACAGTCCCCCTAGCAGCCCGCCCCAGCGCCTGGAAGCGAGAGAAATGGCCCACATCAGCAAAGGGGTAATGGCAAGTTTCAGGTAGAACAAGGTCATCGCGGCGCGTTCCGGCTCTCAAGACAGTGCCGACTTTACCCTGTTGAATGCCCGGGTGCCCGCCACTGATGCCTACCAAGGGATGTTTCGACCGTCCCAGCCCCAGAAGCTACCCGTAACGTTCGGTCCGAGACGCCCGATCAGTTCCACGATGCACTGGGCGGCAAACGTTGTCTCGAACAGTTTGCCCTCAGGCACGTTGCCCTGGAACGGCCTTGATAGTTCTGTGTCCGTGGTGCCCGGGTGCAGGGCCAGAACAGTCGCATTCGGGTTCAGGCGCTTGAGTTCGATACTGGCTGTGTGCAGCAACTGATTGAGCGCCGACTTGCTGGCCCGGTAGCTGTACCAACCCCCCAGACGGTTGTCGCTGATCGAACCCACACGCGCGGACAGTGCTGCAAAGGTTGCAGGTTGCTTGCGCAGCAGAGGCAGCAGGTGCTTGAGCAGCAGAATCGGGGCGAAGGCGTTGGTGGTGAAGCTGGCGTGCAAACTGGCAAGGTCCAACTGCGCCAGAGACTTTTCGGCTTTGGCGTTTTCCTGGTGCAGGATCCCCAAGGTACTGATGACAACGTGCAAGTGCGCACATCGCTCGCCGGCTTGCGCGGCCATGGCGGCCAGGCTGGCCTCCTCGCGCGCGTCGCAGTCCACTAGCAATACACGATTCGGGTGAGCGTCGGCCAGCGCCCTCAATGTTGGGTTCTGCGTGGCGTGGCGCGATACAGCGATCAGCTGATCGACGTCTTCGCGCCTCGCCAGCGCGTTGCACAGCGCGAGCCCGATTCCACGGCTGGCCCCGCAGATCAGTACGCAGGCTTTATCGTCCAACCCTGGTATGAGACTCATGACAAGCACACTCTGGCCATCGTTTCGGTCATGGGTAGACCGCCTTAGGCATCCGAATTTCCATCGACATGAGGTTCAGCCGTCGGTATCCGGTTCGCCACCCCAAACGGCACGTGCACCATCGGCAAATCGCCCGCAGGCGAGTGCAGGTGGCTGCGCTGGTCATCAAAGAAGACGTGGGGCTTGAGAATCGACAAGACGCGCGGTTTCTCCATGCCACCCAGAAAGAAACACTCGTCGGGCGATACGCCCCAATCTTTTAGAGTTGTCACCACCCGCTCATGGGAAGGTGCATTGCGCGCCGTCACGATGGCGATACGCAGGATGCGCTTGTAGTGGGGATCATCTTCGAGCTTGCGGTCTTCGAGGGTGCGAATCAGCGACAGTTTGCGGTACAGGTCGGCCAGGGGCCCAGGTGTATGGGGAACGCGCTGGTGTGCCTGCTCGTGGGCCTGGAACTCATCCAGGCTGTTGCCACGCTTGTAGACGCTTTCGGCTTCGTCGTCGGCGATCACGCCATCGAAGTCGAACGCCACGCGCAGCTCGGTATCGATTTCGTCATCGTAGATGCGGGTCGGAAGAACACGGCCTGCGGGGTAATTGGCGTCGATGGCTTTCTGTACATCCTCTTCGTTAGCGCTTAGAAACAGCGATGCGTTGAACGCTGGTATGTACTCGTAGGGAGAGCGGCCCGACATGAACGCGGCGCGGGTGATGTCCAGGCCGTAGTGGTTGATCGAGCGAAATACCCGCAGGCCTGTTTCCGGCGAATTACGCGATAGCAACACCACCTCGACGGGCAGCTGCTCGGGGAATGCCTGGTTGATACGCAGAAAACGACGGATAAACGGAAACGCCACGCCTTTGGGGAAAGGCTCATCCAGGTTCTGTTCCTGGTGCCGCCGGTACGCTTCGACGCCGTCCTGGGTGTAGATGTCGTCCGAGACGGTCAGGTCGAACAGCGCACTGGAGGCAACGCCAATCACCAGTTTCTGTTCGATGGGGTAAGGCATGGGAGACTCCCTACGGCCCCGGCAGAGGCGCAAAGTCAGAGGGGAATATAATCGTTACGCGAAACGACAGGTTTGTGCGGCCCTTCGACCAGGTGCACGTACAACCCGTCTACGCAGTCGATGGCCAGGCAGTCGTCCACGCTCAGCACGGCATCGGTATGCGGCTTGAGCCAGCCGGTTTGCATGTGTTGCTTGCCCAATGCCTTGGCATCGGACTTGTTGCGGGCGCTGACCAGCACGTAGCGGTGCGCTTCGCCGAACACGCCGCGTTCGTAGCCGCCCAGGTTGATGAAGTACAGGCGCAGCGCACCACGTTTTGCCGGGTGGGGGTGCAACTCCACCCGCATGCCATCCACGCCGTCGACTTCCAGCCAGGCATCGATGTGCAGCCCCTGCTGGCTGCCGAACCATGCGTCGCGCAGTTGCGGGTAGGCCTGTTGCAAGCTGGGTGCCTGGGCGAACACCATGTCGTGGACCTCGATCTTGGCCCCTGCGTGGCGTCCCCCCAGCATGACGATATAAAGCATGAGGTTTCCTTGTTGAACCGGTCATCGCAGGGCGTCATTTTGCAGCATCCGCAGGCGGCTTCAAGCGCAGTGCTTGGCGCCTGAGCACAAGACGGCTAGTGTGGGCGAACCTTTGACTGCGAGATAGCAAGATGCGCACTCCTTTTCTGTTCCTGGCGATGCTCTGTGCACCCCTGGTGCAAGCCGCCGAGCACTGGACCTTGAATGACCAGTTCGACCAGGCATTCACGTTGGACGACAAGACCCGCGTGGTCATGGTTGCGCGCAGCATGGCCACTGCACGGTTGGTCAACAATGCGGTCGAGCACACCCCAAAGGGCTATCTTGAAGCGCGGGGCGTGGTCTTTGTCGCGGACATCGAGAAGATGCCCAGCATGGTGGCAGCGGTGATGGTACCTGCCATGCGCTCGGCCAATTACCGGATCTTGCTGGATCGGGACGGGGAGGTAGCCAAGGGCTACGGCGGGGACCGCGAATCGGTGCAATGGCTGGAGGTTCAAGACGGCAAAGTGGTGGCCGAGCAGCGGTACAGTGATTTGCCCAGTTTGAGGCAGGCGTTGGTGAAAATGGCTGGGCGAGGGGCAGGGGGGTGATGCGGTGGCATGTTCGCATCTCAAGTGTGACACCGCCCCCCT
>NZ_JBJJMO010000087.1:0-13944 GCF_046231935.1 Pseudomonas sp. KCJK9111
CGCCGCTTTCTTAGGTCGGTGGTACACTGCCCGCCGCTTTCCCCATTCCTCAGTATGGATGCCATGAGTTATCAATCTGACAACAACCTGCAAGCCGCCCTCAAGGCCTGCAAAAGCAGCTTCCTCTCGGTAGGCTTCTTCAGCTTCTTCGTCAATGCCCTCATGCTGGTGCCCACCTTCTATATGATCCAGGTGTCGGGCCGAGTCGTGCCGTCCAGCAGCACCTCCACCCTGCTCATGTTAACGCTGATCATGACGGTGCTGGTCGTGACGATGGGTGCACTGGAATGGGTACGTTCACGCATTATGGTGCGCATCAGTAACCGCCTGGACGTCTTGCTCAGCCGCGACGTTTACCGGGCCAGCTTCAAGCGCGCGCTTTCCAGTGGCGGGGCCGATGCGACAGCCCAGTCGCTCAGCGACCTTACTTCCCTTCGGCAGTTCTTCACCGGTTCGGGGCTGTTCGCGTTCTTTGACGCCCCTTGGTTCCCTATCTACACGATCGTGATGTTCCTGTTTCATCCTTGGTTCGGGTGGATTACCTTGTCCTGCGGCGCGATCCTCACGATTCTAGCGGTCGTCAACCACAGAGTAACCGGCCAGGCGTTGGCTAGCGCCAACAAGGAAAACGTCGCGTCCAATGTGGTGACCACTAAGACCTTGCGCAATGCTGAAGTCATCGAATCGATGGGGATGCTGGAAACGCTGATGAACCGTTGGGCCAAGCGTCAGCGCAATGTCATGTTGCTGCAGTCGAACGCCAGCGATAAAGGCGGCGTGGTAAGCTCGACTTCCAAAACGTTCCGCACGTGGTCCCAGTCGATCATGCTGGCCACAGGTGCTTACTTGGTGATCACTCACGAAATCAACCCTGGCTTACTCATGGCGGGATCGCTGTTGTTAGGTCGTGCTCTAGCGCCTATCGATCAGATGATCAGCAACTGGAAAGGCTTCGTTGGGGCTAAGGTTCAATACGATCGCCTGAACAAGGTGATGGACGATCTGAAAAAAGAGCCTGAGCGCATGCCGCTGCCAGCACCGGAAGGGCACATTCAGGTCGAGAACCTCATCGTGGCGCCGCCTGGTGCTAAGGCGCCAGTTCTGCGCAGCATCAGCTTTGTCGCTCCGGCTGGATCCATCGTCGGTATTGTAGGCCCTAGTGCTGCCGGTAAGTCCACTTTGGTGCGAGCCCTTATGGGTATCTGGCCGCCTCAGCATGGCGTGGTACGTCTCGATGGCGCTGATATCGCCAGCTGGGACAAACAGGCCCTAGGCCCTTACATGGGCTACTTGCCTCAGGACATCGAGTTGTTCGAAGGCACCATCAGCGAAAACATCGCACGTTTCGACACGGTCGACGCGGAGAAAGTAGTCGAGGCCGCGCAGATGGCGGGCGTGCACGAGATGATACTTATGCAGCCCGATGGCTACGATACGGTCATCGGCAGCGAGGGTGTTAACCTATCGGGTGGTCAGCGTCAGCGTATCGGCCTGGCCCGTGCCCTGTATGGTAAGCCCCGGTTGATCGTGCTCGACGAGCCCAACTCCAACCTCGACGATGTGGGCGAGAAAGCTTTGGGCGTCGCGCTTCAGAAGGTCAAGGAAAGCGGTGCGACCGTCTTCATCGTGTCGCACCGTCCGAACATTCTTTCGCGCCTCGACCGTTTGCTGGTCATGGCCGGTGGCACCATCTCCCTATATGGCGAGCGGGACAAGGTCATAGCCCAGCTCGCGCAGCAGCAGGCAGGTAACCAGCCCCGTGTCGCCAAGAGTGCTCCTCCCGCTGGGCCTGCTGTACAGGCGGCACCTGCTGCCCCCTCGGCTCCTACACCACCTGTAGCACCTGCGGGGGGCAACCCCGCTGCGCCATCGCCAGCCACCCCCAACGGCGTGTGAAAGGACCTCATCGATGACCAGCAAAGCTATAACGCAGTTCGAACACAACTTCGATGACATGCCTACTTCCGATCGCGGCATCCGCCGCATCGGCCAGACCATCGTCCTGTTAGTCTTCGGCATCTTCGGAATCTGGGCTGCATTCGCGCCCCTGAGCAATGCCGTACATGGCTCCGGCTTCGTGACCGTGCAGAGCTACCGCAAGACCGTCCAGCACCTGGAGGGAGGGATTGTCAAGGAATTGCTCGTGCGCGACGGTGATTCGGTGAAGAAAGGTGACCCTGTCATCGTTCTGGACGAATCTCAGCTTAGCGCCGAGTACGAGTCCACTCGT
This sequence comes from Pseudomonas sp. KCJK9111, assembly GCF_046231935.1. Lineage (NCBI taxonomy): Bacteria > Pseudomonadati > Pseudomonadota > Gammaproteobacteria > Pseudomonadales > Pseudomonadaceae > Pseudomonas > Pseudomonas sp. KCJK9111. The sequence goes on from NZ_JBJJMO010000087.1 coordinate 2,231, forward strand.
AACCAATTGATCGTGGCGCGCTATAAAGAGGCCCGCTTGCGTGCCGAGCGTGACCAGCTTGATGCCATTCCGCCAGTCGAGCTCAAAGGCACCGACTCCGACCGTGCCAAGGAGGCCCTTGCCGGCGAGCAACAGGTCTTCGTCTCCCGTAAGGCGTCGCGACTAGGTGAGATCTCGGTGCACCGTGAGCAGATCAGTCAGCTCAAGGCGCAGATCGGCGGCCTGGAAGAGATGATTCGCACCAAGCAGGGGCTTGAGAAGTCCTACAGCGGTGAAATCAAGCAGCTCAAGGAACTGCTGGCCCAGGGCTTCGTCGACAACCAGCGCCTGCTGGAGTCGCAGCGCAAGCTCGACATGCTGCGCACGGAAATGGCCGATCATAAGTCGACCATCGCCAAGACCAAATTGCAGATCAGCGAGACCGAGCTGCAGATCGTCCAACTGGATAAGAAATTCAGTGCCGACGTGGCCGATGAGCTGGCGCAGGTCCAGGCGCAAGTCTTCGACTTGCAAGAGAAGGAAGCTGCGCTGCAGGACCGCCTGTCGCGCATCGTCATCCGTGCGCCGGAAAGCGGCATGGTGCTGGACATGAAGGTGCACACCATCGGCGGTGTCGTGCAGGCGGCTACCCCCCTGATGGATATCGTACCCATCACTTCCGACCTGGTCGTCGAGGCCAAGGTGGCGCCGAACGATATTGATCGGCTAGAGCTGGGCAAGACCGCCGACATTCGCTTTAGCGCCTTTAACAACGCTACCACCCCGGTCATCGAAGGCAAGCTGACCCGCATCTCTGCTGACCGCCTGACCGATGAACGCTCGGGCGACCCTTACTACCTGGTACGGGTCAAGGTCACTGATGAGGGTATGAAGAAACTTGCCAATCGCAAACTGCAACCTGGCATGCCAGCCGAAGTGCTGATCAATGCGGGCGATCGCACCATGCTCGAGTACCTGCTCAAGCCGGCGCGTAACATGTTTGCCACATCGATGATCGAGGAATGAGTGTGTTGCGTTTCTTAACCGGGGTATTGCTGAGCCTGGCCGTGGCGCAGGCCATGGCCGCTGAACCTGTCGTACCCAAGGATGTACCGCCCAAGCAGGTATCGGCTTCGACCTATGCGCTTGACCTGGGGGGACTGTACCGCGAGGCGCGCTTGGAAGACCCACGCGTTCTGGCCGCCTACCTGCGTGCGCAGTCGGCGGTCGAGCAGCAGCGGGCCTCGTTAGGTGGCCTGCTGCCGCAGCTGTCTGCCAACAGTAGCGGCAACCGGATCTTGCGCAAGGACGAAGCTTCGCGTGAGATCTACAACAACAAAAGCAACTCGGTGACGCTGACCCAGTACCTGTACAACAAGACGGCCTGGGAGGCGTGGCAGAAGTCCAAGAGCGTGACGCGCCAGCGTGGCGAGCAGGCCGAAGATGCCCATGCTGAAGCTACTGTTGAGTTGGCCAAGCGCTACTTCGTGGCCCTAGCGGCGGACGACGAACTTGAGCTGGTGCAGGCGGAGCGGCGGGCGACGCAGAAGAACCTTGATCGTGTGACGATGCTGTTCGCACAGCAGATGGCCAAGATCACTGACAAGCTCGATCTTCAGGCGCGGGTGGACTTCCTAGCGGCCCAAGAGGTGGAGGCGCGCAATCAGGTGCAGGTCAGTCGTGAGTCGTTGTCCGAGCTGGTAGGGCGTCCGATCACAGAGCGGCTGAGTCGTGTTCGCAATGACGTCGCGCTGGAGCCGCCGCCCCGCCCGCTGGCCAATTACGTGTCCCAGGCGATCAACGCCAACCCGTTGCTCAAATCTTACGAGTATGCCTCCGAAGCCGCTAATGCCGCTGTGCGTGAAGGGAAGGGCGGACATTACCCGCAAGTGTCCCTAAGCCTGAGCGCCCAGCGCAGCGATGTGGGCTACGACAACACGCAGACGCCGCGCAGCGACAGCTACGTAGCGAGCGTCGGAATCTCGCTACCGTTGTATAGCGGTGGATCCACCTCTGCGCGAGTGCGTGGATTATACAATGACCAGTTAGCGGCCGAGCAGGATCTGGAAGGTGTACGCCGCCAGGTAGTCAAAGAAACCACGACGTCGTACTTGACAGCCCAGGCGGCGGTAGAAAAGATCCGTGCCAATCGCAACGCGCTGTCGTCAGCACAGCAATCGAGCGTTGCGGCGCAGAAGGCGTTTGCGTTTGGCTTGGTCAACGCGGTGGACGTTCTGACGAGCGTGCAGAACGAGTTCAAGGCCCGTCGGGATCTGCTCAAATCGCAGTATGACTTCATTACAAATCTATTTATGCTGAATCGCTGGAGTGGTCAGTTGAATCAGGAGAGCGTCGATAGCGTGAACGTGTGGCTCAGTCCAGAGCCAGACAAGGGGCTGCCAGGTGGGGATTTAGCCAAGGTGAGTACTAGACGTTGACGAGCGAGAAGGTCGGCATAGGCATCGCTATTCTGGCCAATTACCAGCATGCTAATGCCCTCACATAAAGTTGCAACTCAGTGGCGTAAAATGCCAGAAGAGTGGTCGGATGACGCAGCTCCTCATGCGCCAGGGATCTGACTGTCATATTGGCTCTGCGGCTCCAGCCGCGGAAGATGGCCGGCTCTACGAGAGACGGCCCTCCGCATGAAAAGCTATGGCTCGTCAGGCCTCTTGATTGCAGCAACCACCTACCCCCTTCTGTGTTCCTGAAACAGGCTCCTTCGTTTGTTTCAAAAATCTTGTTTTTATCCCAAACCGTGGACAGAAAATTGCCTGGATGTCCCTACCACCAGTACGACGATGTAGTCAAACGCCATCGAATCTGATCCTGGCCATGATTACGTCGAGCACGAAGCGTCGGTAGATGTATACTCACATACCCATAGTTCACGCCGACGCGCATTGCATCCTGCTGGGGGCGGCATCGGCACATGAAAGCCCTTTATTGTACTAACGGAGTTGGTTAAGTCGCATGAAAGCAATCGTTACTGGGATCACTGGTCAAGACGGCGCCTACCTGGCGGAACTGCTGCTGGAAAAGGGCTATACGGTCTACGGCACCTACCGTCGTACCAGCTCGGTTAACTTCTGGCGCATCGAGGAGTTGGGCATCCACACCAACCCTAACCTGCACCTGGTCGAGTACGACCTCACCGACCTGTCGGCCAGCATCCGCCTGCTGCAAACCACCGAAGCCACCGAGGTGTACAACCTTGCCGCCCAAAGCTTCGTGGGTGTGTCCTTCGAGCAGCCTTTGACCACAGCCGAAATCACCGGCCTGGGCGCTGTCAACCTGCTCGAAGCCATCCGCATCGTCAACCCGAAGGTACGCTTCTACCAGGCCTCCACCTCCGAAATGTTCGGCAAGGTGCAGGAAATCCCGCAGGTCGAAACCACCCCGTTCTACCCGCGTAGCCCCTACGGTGTGGCCAAGCTGTACGCCCACTGGATGACCATCAACTACCGCGAGTCGTACAACCTCTTCGCCACCAGCGGCATCCTGTTCAACCACGAGTCGCCCCTGCGTGGCCGTGAGTTCGTGACCCGCAAGATCACCGACTCGGTCGCCAAGATCAAATTGGGCCTGCTGGACAAGCTGGAGCTGGGCAACCTCGACGCCAAGCGCGACTGGGGCTTTGCCAAGGAGTACGTCGAAGGCATGTGGCGCATGCTGCAGGCTGACGAGCCGGACACCTTCGTGCTGGCCACCAACCGCACCGAAACCGTGCGTGACTTCGTCACCATGGCCTTCAAGGCCGCTGGCATCGAGATCAACTGGAGCGGCAAGGACGAAGCCGAGCAAGGCACCTGCGCTGCAACCGGCAAGGTCCTGGTCGTCATCAACCCCAAATTCTACCGCCCAGCCGAAGTCGAGCTGCTCATCGGCAACCCGGCCAAGGCCAAGCAGGTACTGGGCTGGGAGCCAAAAACCAGCCTCGAAGAGCTGTGCCGCATGATGGTCGAAGCCGACCTGCGTCGTAACGAAAAAGGGTTCTCGTTCTGATGCAAATGGCCAGCAAACGCGCACTCGTCACCGGGATCAATGGTTTCACAGGTCGCTACATGGCGGCCGAATTGCGGGCCAATGGTTATGAAGTGATCGGTATAGGGAGCCAGCCCTCGGCGGCGCCCGACTACCACCAGGTCGATCTGGCCGATGGGCCGGGCCTGCGTGCGTTGCTGGCCGAACTGCAGCCGGATGTGATCGTGCATCTGGCTGCCATTGCGTTTGTCGGGCACGGCGCTGCCGATGCCTTCTATCAGGTCAACCTGATCGGCACGCGCAACCTGCTCGAAGCCATTGCGGCCTGCGGCAAGGCGCCCGAATGCGTGCTCATTGCCAGCAGTGCCAATGTCTACGGCAATGTTTCCGAAGGGATGCTGGACGAGCACACCCCGCCTGCACCTGCCAACGACTACGCCGTCAGCAAGCTGGCGATGGAGTACATGGCAAGGCTGTGGTGCGACCGGCTGCCGATCGTCATCACGCGTCCGTTCAACTACACAGGTGTTGGGCAGGCCGAGAACTTCCTGCTGCCCAAGATCGTTTCGCACTTCCAGCGCAAGGCCCCTGCCATCGAGCTGGGCAACCTGGATGTGTGGCGTGACTTCAGCGACGTGCGCGCCGTGGTGCGTGCCTACCGTGGCCTGATCGAGGCACGGGCAGTGGGCCAGACCGTGAACGTGAGTTCCGGCATCACCCATTCGCTGCGCGAAGTCATTGCCAAGTGCTCGGCCATCACCGGGCACACGCTTGAGGTGCAGGTAAACCCCGCGTTCGTGCGCGCCAACGAGGTCAAGACCTTGTGCGGCGACAACGCCCGCCTGCGGGCATTGGTGCCAGGCTGGCACACGCCTGACCTGGATGAAACGCTGGGTTGGATGCTCGCCGCTCAATGAAGGTCATTCTTTCCGTCGAATCGGTCCGCTTTCCACTGACCGGTATCGGGCGTTACACCTACGAGCTGGCCTCGCGGCTGCAGCAGTGCGATGACATCGACGACCTGCGGCTGTTTGCCGGGCGCAGCTTCGTGCCGGAGCTCCTCAAACCTGCAGACCAGTCCGATGCCGTGCATGGGCTCAAGCGCTTCGTCCAGAAAAACGCCTTGGCCGTCGAAGCCTACCGGCGCCTGATGCCGTTTCTGCGTAAGCGTGCACTGCGTGGGCATGATGACTTCATCTACCACAGCACCAACTTTTACCTGCCGCCCTTCGCAGGCCGGAGCGTCGCCACGTTCCACGACTTGTCGCCGTTCACCTGGGCCCATTGCCATACCCCGCAGATCGCCCGGTACTTGCAAAAGGAGCTCATGCTGACGCTTGAGCGGGCCGATGCGCTGATCACGGTGTCCCACTACATTCGCCAGGAGCTGGCGGATTACTTCAACTGGCCGTTGGACCGCATTCATGCGGTTCCCCTGGCCAGCTCGCCGCAGTTTCACCCCCGCAGCCCGCAGGCGCTCACACAAACGCTGGCGCGTCATGGTCTGGAACCTGGCGGCTACAGCCTGTTCGTGGGCACCATCGAGCCGCGCAAGAACATCGAGAACCTGCTCGACGCTTATGGTCGCCTACCGCTTGCCCTGCGCCAACGCTGGCCGCTGATCCTCACCGGCTACCAAGGCTGGCGCAGCGAGGCCATCCACGCCCGCATCGCCCAGGCGCAGCAGCAGGGCTGGGCCCGCTACCTGGGCTTCGCCCCCAGCGAAGACTTGCCGCTGCTGTTCGCCGGCGCCCGCCTGTTCACCTTCCCGTCGCACTACGAAGGCTTTGGCCTGCCCGTGCTCGAAGCCATGAGCTCCGGCGTGCCGGTGGTGTGCTCCAACAGCTCTTCGCTGCCGGAAGTCGCTGGCAATGCAGCGCTCATGTGCGCGCCCGACGACGTGGACGGCCTGACCGCACTGCTGCAACGCGGCCTGGAAGACGAAGCCTGGCGCGCCTCGGCCATCGCCCAGGGCTTGCAGCATGCCGGTGGTTTCTCGTGGGAGCGGTGTGCCCAAGGCACCCTTGAGGTGTATCAAGCGGTCAAGCAACGATGATCAAGGTTCTGCATTTTTTCAAAACCTATTACCCCGATTCCATGGGCGGTATCGAGCAGGTGATCTTCCAGATCGCCGAAGGCACCCAGGCCCACGGTATCGAGCCCGAGGTGCTGTACCTGAGCTCACGTGGCGCTGCCCGCAACGAGCCGGTGGCCAACCACCTCACGCACCGCGCCAAGCTCGACCTGCATGTTGCCTCCACCGGCTTTTCGCTGTCGGCGTTCAAGGACTTTGCCGAACTGGCCCGCAAGGCCGATATCGTGCATTTCCACTTCCCCTGGCCGTACATGGACCTGGTGCACTTCGCTACCCGGCTGAACAAGCCGACCGTGGTCAGCTACCATTCCGACATCGTCAAGCAGAAGTGGCTGCTCAAGCTGTACCAACCGCTGATGAACCGCTTTTTCTCCAGCGTCGACCGGATAGTGGCGTCCTCGCCCAACTATGCGGCGCACAGCCCGGTATTGACCCAGTTCAAGGACAAGGTGTCGATCATCCCGTATGGTCTGGACCGGTCCACGTACCCCAAGGCCAGTGCCGAAAAGCTGGCGTACTGGCGGCAACGGTTAGGCGAGCGGTTTTTCCTGTTCGTCGGGGCGCTGCGTTATTACAAGGGGCTGGACTACCTGTTGGAGGCCGCACGCATCAGCGGCCTGCCCGTGGTCATCATGGGCGGCGGTTTTCTGGAGCAGCAGCTGCGCCAGCAGGCCAGCGACGCGGGCCTGAGCCAGGTGCAGTTCCTGGGTGGCTTGCCAGACGAAGACAAGGTGGCGCTGCTGGAACTGTGCTATGCCTTTACCTTCCCATCGCACCTGCGCTCGGAGTCCTTCGGCATCTCGCTGCTGGAAGCGGCCATGTACGGCAAGCCGCTGATCTCCTGCGAAATGGGCTCCGGCACCACCTTCATCAACCTGGCTGACCAGACCGGGCTGGTGGTACCGCCGCGCGATGCACCGGCACTGGCCCAGGCCATGCAGCGGCTGTGGGATGACCCGGCCCAGGCCCAGGCCATGGGTGTCGCCGCCCAGCAGCGTTTCGAGCACGTCTTTACCGCATCGGCCATGGCCAATGCCTACGCCGAGCTTTATCGCAGCCTCTTGTAGCCCGGTCAGTCAGGCACAACGGGGGCGAAGATCGCCGCATGCCGGCCTTGCCGGCGTGAACCGAGAACGGATTTCATGGAACGACGCACGCTATTGATCACTGGAGCCTCGGGCTTTGTCGGCAGCGCCCTGTGCCAGCGCCTGGCGACGGTCGAAGGCCTTACGCCCCGCGCCGCCTTGCGCCGCGGCAGCCCATTGCCTTTGGCGGGCATTGACGCGGTCACCGTTGCGGACCTTGGCGCCGATACTGACTGGCAAGCGGCCCTTGTCGATGTAGACGTCGTGGTGCACGCGGCGGCGCGCGTGCACGTGATGAAGGAAACTGCCACCGACAGCCTGGCCGAATTTCGCCGTGTGAACGTGCAGGGTACGCTCAACCTGGCCCGCCAGGCGGCGGCTGCGGGCGTGCGCCGTTTCATTTTCATCAGCTCGGTCAAGGTCAATGGCGAAACCAGCCAGCCGGGCCGGCCCTTGCATGCCGACGATACCCCCGCGCCTCAGGACGCCTATGGCGTTTCCAAGCACGAGGCCGAGCAGGGGTTGCAGGTGGTGGCAGCCGAAACGGGCCTAGAGGTCGTCGTCATCCGACCGGTGCTGGTCTACGGCCCAGGCGTCAAGGCCAACTTCCTCAGCATGATGCGCTGGCTGGAGCGCGGCGTGCCCCTGCCGCTGGGGGCGGTACACAACCGTCGCAGCCTGGTCTCGCTGGGTAACCTGGTCGACTTGATCATCACCTGCGTGGATCACCCTGCGGCCGCGGGCCAGACGTTCCTGGCCAGCGACGGTGAGGATGTATCCTTAAGCGAGTTGCTGCGGGCCCTTGGCCATGCGTTGGGCCGTCCAGCCCGCCTGGTGCCGGTGCCAGCCGCGCTGTTGCAAACGGGCGCCGCGCTGCTGGGGCGCCGTGATCTGGCCCAGCGCCTGCTGGGCTCCCTGCAGGTGGACATCACCAAGAACCACCAGCTGCTGGGCTGGCGACCGCCCTACACGCTGGAGCAAGGCCTGGCCGCCACCGCCCGCGCCTTCAAGGAGAACCACCGCCCATGACCGCCATCCTCATCGTGGCAGGCATCGCCACCTGGCTGATGACGGCCGCACTGCGCCGCTACGCGCTGTCACGCAGCCTGCTGGACATCCCCAATGCCCGCAGCTCGCACACCTTGCCCACGCCCCGTGGCGGCGGCGTCGCCTTCGTCGTGGCCTTCATGGCCGGCGTGCTGGTGCTGGGCTGGGCAGGGTATGTGGCGCCGTCGGTGCTGGTGGGCATTCTCGGGGCAGGGGGCCTGGTGGCCGTGATCGGGTTCATGGACGACCACGGGCACATCGCGGCGCGCTGGCGCCTGCTGGGCCATTTTGCCGCAGCCGCCTGGGGGATGGCCTGGCTGGGCGGCCTGCCGCCCATCAGCGTGTTCGGCTGGCCCTTGCATGCCCTGTGGCTAGCCGCGCCGCTGGGGCTGCTGTACCTGGTCTGGCTGCTGAACCTCTACAACTTCATGGACGGCATCGATGGCATTGCCAGCATCGAAGCCATTTGCGTGTGCCTGGGCGGCACCGTGCTGTTCTGGCTGGCGGGTGCGCCGGGTGCTGCGTGGCTGCCGCTGCTGCTGGCCGCCACCGTCACCGGTTTCCTGATCTGGAACTTCCCGCCGGCGCGTATCTTCATGGGTGATGCCGGCAGCGGTTTTCTCGGCATCGTGCTGGGTTTGCTGGCAATCGTGGCAGGTTGGATAGATCCGCTACTCTTCTGGGGGTGGTTAATACTTCTGGGTGTGTTCGTGGTGGATGCTACCTTCACCTTGGCGCGCCGTTTGCTACGCGGTGAAAGGGTCTACGAAGCACACCGCAGCCATGCCTACCAGTACGCCGCGCGGCGCCACGGCCGTCACCGGCCGGTGAGCCTGGCGGTGGCGGCCATCAACCTGGGCTGGCTGCTGCCCGTCGCGTTGGTCGTGGTGGTGCTCAAACTGGATGGGGCAACCGGAACCTTGGTGGCCTATGCCCCTCTGATACTGTTGGCAATTGCCTACCGGGCAGGGGAGAAGGAATAGCATGCTCCAGCAAGGCAGGCGCAATCAGGGTTGTACAGGGCTGTATGTTCGGCAGTCGCTCTGGTCATTTTCACAATTTGGCGTAGCCATGAGGAAAACCGGATGAGCAACGCAAAGAACGACAGGCTACGGCAGTTTCTGGTCACCCTGTCACGCCGGCAGAAGCGCCTTATCCAGGTTTGCACGGACATTGTCCTCATCTGGTTCGCTTTGTGGTTGTCGTTCATCGTGCGGCTGGGCGTGGAGGAAATGTACAACCCCATCGTCGAGCACACCTGGCTGTTCATGGCCGCGCCGTGCGTGGCTATTCCCTTGTTCATCCGCTTTGGCATGTACCGGGCGGTGATGCGCTACTTCGGCAACGATGCGCTGGTGGCGATCATCAAGGCGGTGACCCTGTCTTCGCTGATTCTGGCGGTGGTGGTGTACTGGTACAGCAACCACGAGGTGGTGGTACCGCGCTCGATCATCTTCAACTACTGGTGGTTGAGCATGGTGATCATCGGTGGCTTGCGCCTGATCATGCGCCAGTATTTTCTGGGCGACTGGTTCACCGGCGCCCATCAGATCCCTTTCGCCAACCGCGACGACGGGCAAATCAAGGTAGCCATTTATGGCGCAGGCACCGCCGGCAACCAGTTGCTGGCGGCGCTGCGCATGGGCCGTGTGATGCGCCCGGTGGCCTTCCTCGACGATGACGGCGACCTGGCCAACCGGGTCATTTCCGGGTTGCAGGTGTACAAGCCCAAGCACTTGCAGCAGATGCTCAAGGAAACCGGCGCCCAGGAGGTGTTGCTGGCACTGCCCTCGGCCACCCGCGCGCGGCGCCGGGAAATCCTCGCCCTGCTCGAACCGTATCCGCTGCACGTGCGAAGCGTGCCGGCCTTTGCCGATCTGGCCACTGGCCGGGTGAAGGTGGACGATATCCAGGACGTGGACATTGCCGACTTGCTCGGCCGCGACCCGGTGCCCGCGCAGGAAGGCTTGCTGGAGCGCTGCATTCACAAGCAGGTGGTGCTGGTGACCGGTGCCGGTGGCTCCATTGGCGCCGAGCTGTGCCGGCAGATCATCGGGCTTGGGCCCAAGACCTTGCTGCTGCTGGACCATGCCGAGTTCAACCTGTACAGCATCCTCAGCGAGCTGGAGCAGCGCGTGGCCCGGGAGTCGCTGTCGGTGCAGCTGCTGCCGATCCTGGGCTCGGTGCGCAACCAGCAGCACCTGGTCGATGTGATGAGCACCTGGCGTGTGGATACCGTCTACCATGCCGCCGCTTACAAACATGTGCCAATGGTCGAGCACAACATCGCCGAAGGCATTCTCAACAATGTCTACGGCACCTTGTGCACGGCCCAGGCGGCGTTGCAGACCGGGGTGGCCAACTTCGTGCTGATCTCCACCGACAAGGCCGTGCGCCCGACCAATGTGATGGGCAGCACCAAGCGTTTGTCCGAGTTGATCCTGCAGGCGCTCAGCCGGGAAGCGGCGCCGGTGCTGTATGGCGATTGCAACAAGATCGCGCGGGTGAACAAGACCCGCTTCACCATGGTGCGTTTCGGCAATGTGCTGGGCTCGTCCGGTTCGGTGATCCCGCTGTTCCACCAGCAGATCAAGACGGGTGGCCCGCTGACGGTTACCCACCCGAAGATCACACGCTACTTCATGACCATCCCGGAGGCGGCGCAACTGGTGGTGCAGGCCGGGGCCATGGGGCAGGGTGGGGATGTGTTCGTGCTGGACATGGGCGAGCCGGTGCGCATCGTCGAGCTGGCGGAGAAGATGATTCACCTCTCGGGCTTGAGCGTGCGCAGCTCCTCCAACCCCCAGGGCGACATCGCCATCGAGTTCACGGGGTTGCGGCCGGGTGAGAAGTTGTACGAGGAGCTGCTGATCGGCGACGACGTATCGCCCACCGCGCACCCGATGATCATGGCGGCCAATGAGGACTACCTGGCGTGGGAGCGGTTGCGCGAAGGGCTGACGCTGCTGTTGGCGGCGGTGGCCGAAGACGACTTCACCCGCGTGCGGCAGTTGCTGCGCGAGATGGTGAACGGCTATTCGCCCCAGGGCGATATCGTGGACTGGGTTTACTTGCAGCGTCGCCAGGGGCCGGTGGAGCGGTAAGTGCTTGGCCTGCCTATCGGGTTTGGCGCTCGAGCGGGTGGTCGTGCCTTTGCAGCCATCGCTATTGATGTGCGGACTGATACCCTGGGGCCGCTGCGCGGTCCATCGCGGCGCGAGGCCGCTCCCACAGGTGCGAGTAGGCCTGTGCTTCACGCCGTGTTATCGCCTGCCTAGCACCGCATTTGAAGGCTCCCGCCTCCCCGGGTGGGAACGGCCTCGTGCCGCGATGGGCCGCAAAGCGGCCCCAAGATCCAAAGCGCGCCACCAGCTCTGCGGCTCTTACCCCGGTAGGGTAGCCAGCACCCCCCGCATTCAGCACCACATCACAAACCCTACCCCCAAGCGACTACCCCGACACGCTTGTCAGACTCAAGCCCCCACCACGTCAGCCCCATTCCCCATCCGCCACCCCACTGCCCA
>NZ_JBJJMO010000088.1:0-13825 GCF_046231935.1 Pseudomonas sp. KCJK9111
CTTGACACAGCCACGTAATAAAATGCTTGCCAAGAGTTCCAAGGCTGTACATAATTTAGTCCGTCAAACAGAGGGGTGTTCCAAAAACCTCTGTTGAATCAAGGAGATACGTGGAAAACGGTTGTTCCGTTTCCCGCTCCAGTTTGAATACTGTGGCGTTCGTACGGTGCAGTGGTGAAGGCTGTAAAGGCGCTTCACGCCGATTAGCGGTAAAGCTTCAAATTGCGGGAATAGCTCAGTTGGTAGAGCACGACCTTGCCAAGGTCGGGGTCGCGAGTTCGAGTCTCGTTTCCCGCTCCAAATACAGATTTACAGAATTCTATGGAAGTCTGTAAGTCGTTGAAATCAGACGCTTCGGCGTCTTTTTTCGTTCCAGCCAAAGTCACTCCGATCCATGAGCATTCGGACTTTTTTAGTCCAGAAATTAGTCCATGAAATCCGGACTCTCACCGTGGCGGTTTGTTGCTGGAGCGGAGCGTCGAGCGTCACGAGCTCTAGCCCTGAATTTCATGTTCAGGAGCTCTTGCACGGCACTGTTGCGTGACACGGTGCTGCCGCCCACCCGGAAGTTGTCGTTGAGCGTGCAATTGCGCGAACCCAAGCCATTTCGCTGAGACTGTGGTATCTGCACGACGCGTTTCTCGAACTCACGGATCGTCACGTCCTGAAGATCGAAGCAGCGCGATCATGCCTGCCACCATGCCCGGTGATCGGCTGCGGCTGGCAATCATCCCCACGAAGCTCAGCAACCGGCTCCAGGGCAGCGGTGTGGCGCCGCGCAGGGCGGCGTCATCCAGACCGATCATGGCGAAGATGTAACGAGAGAAGCCGTCAGTGGCGCCTGGTTGGAAGCGCCGGTAGTAGCGGTACTTGCGCCAGCCCTGATGCAACAGGGTATGCAGGCGATGGTTGAAGAAATTGAAGTAGGCCGGGCGTACACCGATGCTCTGCGCATGCTCATAGGCCACTTCGTCAAGGTAATAGCTGGGCAGCGGCGAATCGGTGCCATGCAGGAAGGGCTTCCTGTCGAGGCGCGAAGTGTAAGCAGATGTTTTCAGAAAGTTGGTTATCGCTCTGTCGCGCAGGCCACAGCATTTTCCTGTGCAAAATAAGCCTGGCGCGTGGGATGTTCAGTCGTGTTGGTTGCTGCTGCTAATTCCGAGCGATGCGGTGGGACAATGCAGAATTCCGAGTAAAATGCTCGGTTACGGCGGGCTCAGCGGCTAGCGACCCTGACCAAACACGCAGAACAGTTTGTGCAGTCATTGAACTATGTCGTTCACTCAATAGAGCAACTGCGCGTAGATCGCCAGAAGGCGACGATGATAAGTCCAGCATTGGGTTCGATCTACGAAACGTTTATCGAATTGCTGTGTGAGAGCGTCAAGTTCATCCTGCCCAACGTGCGTTTTTTTCTGGAAAATGGCCCGGCCATGGCAATTCACACCATGGCCTGCCCTTTAGCGGTACTCGATGGTGAAGGTCAGTGCACCTTTGGCCTCGCCAGGGGTAACCGTCGCTTCAGTCTGGTAATACCGTGCCCGAAGATCAAGGCGTACCGTGCCAGGGGCAAGGGCCACCATATCCACGAACTCTTCCAGTTGCAGTGGGGTGTTGTCGCTGCGCAGTACCTGGATGCCGAGGCCGCTGGCGGTCGAGTCTGTGGTCAGGCTGAACAATCCAATGCTGCGGTCTATCGAGACGGAACCGTCTACGCCGTCTAGGCGCATGAAGGCGCGGGCGACGCTGCCGGCCGGATCATCCTCGCAGTCGCTGAGCGCGATAAAGAAGTCCACCGGGGCGGTGGTGCTGCCCGGGCCTGTGAAATCGGCGATGTCGTGAGTGCCAAGTTGTACCGGGTTTGCACTGACTGCGTCGGCCTTTACTGTGCACTGGGCCTGCTGGACTTGCCCGACCAGGGTAAGCCTTACGGCATCTCCGACATCGCTGACTACACCCCTGACAACCTCTTGGTTGAACGAGCTGACGCCAGCTGGAATGGGGCCGGTCTTGATCAGGGCCATGTATTTGATGGTGAGGTTCCTCATCAGCATTGAGGTGGGCTGCATGTTCTGCTGGTTTACACCCACATAAGGAATGGCACCGACGCCCCCGTCGTCGGCAAGGAACGCGTTGGTGGCCGGACCATTGAGGAAACCGCCCAGTTCCAGGTACAAGCCTACGCCCGGAATGTTGGTTTGCAGCACTTTGCCCGTCACATCTTTCCCGTCGACAGGGGGGAAGGTGCCGGGGGCGATAGGTAATGGCGTACCCATATTGGCCGTGAGGGTTAGCGTGCCGTTGTTGTCGCATGCCAATCCAAAGCCGGGGCCCACTACGCCGGTAGTGGTGGTTGAGTAGATCTTGCTACCCACGGGTGCCTCGCGTGCCACCCACTTTACACCAGTCAGCGTATGGGTGAACTGCATGGGGCCTGTGACGGTTGGCCATTCGCAGCCCAGCGCATGGGCCTGGTTCGACATTGCCATTATCGTCGCCGACGCAGCGATGCCGATGAAATAACGTGATAAAGAGGGCATGGTCGGTTCCTGTTGCAAGCATGCGGCTTCGTCGCACGGACTGAATCATGGGATAGGGCAGCGCAAGGTTTGCAAGTGGTAGCCTTGCTCTTGTGGCATGGTTGACGGGTCGATCTTCAGCAGGCAGCGTTGCTCGGCACGGTCACCCCAGCGCACCTCCAGGGTTTGGGCCTCGGCACCGGTTGCAACCAGCGCCTGACCGGCCTGGCCCACTACGGCCAGGTGCTGGCCTTGCTGGTCATTAACCTGGGCGCCGAAGGGCAGTGGGCGGCCGTCGTTATGCTGTAGGGTGAGAATCAGGCGGGTAACCTGGCGCGCTTTGAAGGTTGCCAGGGCGACAGCACCTCGGCGGGGTACAACCTGGGTGGCACCGTTTTCGATTTCCACATCAGGGCCGAGCTGATCGGTTTGCAGGGTTACTTGGTTGACCCGATAAGGGCGCATGTGCGGGGCCAGGATGTAACCATTGCTGTCGGTGCTGCCACCAGGCACGTTATCGACGCCAACACCGGGCACGTCCGGCACGTGCACCAAGGCAGTGGTCTCCCCCAGGTATTGCCCCAGCACGACGCCGCCCGCGTGCGCCAGCACCGCACCACTGGCGTTGACCGAGAGGCTACGGAAATCATCCGCTTCGGTATAGCCGGCACCCAGGTTCACTTTCTGTGTCTGGTAGCCCACCGAGACCGAGGCCGTCTTGTTCTGTTGTTGGTCGTTGGCCAGCGATGCCAGGTAGCTTAGGCGGTTGTCCTGCGAACCGCCGTTCAAGGTGGCGCGTTCGCTGAAGTGGCCGTTGCTTTCCTGTACATCGAAACTTGCAGTGGTTGAGGTGCCCCAGCCCAGCGGAATGGTGACCCCCAGGCCAACGATGCGGTCACTGCCGCTGGTGTCGCTCAGCGACTGCGAGGCATACAGATTGACGCTGACGCGGCGGTATTGGGTATTGAACTGGAACTGGTATTGGCGACGCTGGCGGTTGGTGTGCCAGTAATCGTCCTGGGACAGGGTCAGACTCAGTGAGTTGCGGTTGTTGAACGTTTGGTAGATCGAGCCCTCAACGCGGCTGCGACGGTTGCCCTGGTAGCGGCTGGAGGCGTTGCGCTGCTGTACGGCTTCGTCGAATTCGCGATAACCCTCAGTGGAGTAGCGGTAGCCGGCGAAGCGCAGGCTGGTGCCGGTCTGAAAGGCTTTACCGTAGCGTACGGAGTAACTCTGCCCCTGCACCTGGCCGCCTTGTTCGCCCAGGTCGGTACGGGCCTGGGTCACATCCAGCGATACTGCGCCAAGGGGGCCGAAGTCGCGAGCGATGCCAAGGTTGGCAGCATCGTAGTACTCGCTGCCCAGCAGCCCGCCATACAGTGTGGTGCCCCACTTGCCGCCGCGGGCCAGGGTGGCTTGCCACAATGCCGGGTTGTCGATGCCGTCGGCGCCATCATAACGCCCGGCCACCAGGTTGTAGCGCCACACCCCTTCACGCAGCAGGTTGCTGAGCGTGGAGTAAGGCTGGATGAAGCGGCGCACCTGGCCGTCGGCCTCGGTGAGGACGATTTCAAGGTCACCGCTGCTGCCACCAATGCCCAGGTCATTGATTTCGTATGGGCCAGGGGCAACGTAAGTGGTGTAGATCGGGTAGCCGTTCTGCCGCACCTCCAGTTTGGCGCGGGTCTGGGCCACGCCACGGATCACGGGTGCGTAGCTTTGCATCACATCGGGCAGCATGCCCATGTCGGTGGCCAGTTGTACCCCTTTGATGGGCAGGCTGCGAAATACGTCGCCACTGCTGAAGGTTTCACCCAGGGTCAGTGTGCCCCATTGGCCGGGCAGGTCATGCTGGGCGTAGGTGTTGAAGTGCACCCAGTCCTGCCTTTCGCCGTCGTCGCGCCAGCTTTGACTGCTGCGCAGGCGCCAGCCGCCCAGGTTGATGCCACCGTTGAGGTTCAGGTCCTGGCTGCTGTTGGACGTGCCGGCGCGGCCGCTGAAATGCTGTGCGGAGGCCTGATAGCTGACGAATGCGGCATTGATGCCGCTGTCCCAGCGCTCTGGTGCGACGCTGCCGGCCACATCTCGGCGCATGGCGATCTGCGGAATGGACAGTGCCAACTGCAGTTGGCCGGGGTCCAGGTCGTAGGTGGTATCGGGTACCAGCGCGGGTAGGTCCACGCAGCGCTCGTCACTGGGCAAGGGCTCGGCCAGGCCCTGTTCGCGCAGGCCCAGCTCGCGCAGCAGGTTGGCGCTCAGGCAGGGCTCCAGGCCTTTGCCGTCGCTGCGTGCACGGAAGTCGATTTCGTGCTTGCCTGCCGGGGCCAGGTTGACCATGACTTCAACCTGGTAGCGGCCAGGCGCCAGCGACGCTTGATTGGCCAGCGTGCGCAGGGCGGCCACGCTGGCGTCGCTGGACTGGCCTGGGGTTTGGCGCATGAAGTTGGGGTTGAACTGTAGGGGGCGTTCTTCTGCTTGGACCGGATCAGCAAGTAAAAAAGACAGGACGTAACCTGCCATGGGTAGACCCAAGGGCAAGTAAGAAAGCGTAAGTTTTTGCCGATGCTGAGTCAGTTTGAACATATTAGGCACCGCTGATGTATGCCGCACATTGACTTTGACGATTCGTCGGGGGTGGTGGTAGGGCGACAAGGCTACGGCAACATATGGCAAGGTCGTGTAGGAAAAAGCTGATATAAAGTCAGAAAATCCCACGCGTTGCCCTCTGTATTCATAGGCATGAGGGCAACCCGTTTGTGGGTTGTCCTCATGCGTGTTTACGATTTGATTGTTGGGGCGTATCCCTCTAGTTGAACTTCGGATTTTTAGGAGGAACGTAGCCGTATCTGTTTCGGCTTGGCCAGTGGAGTGTCCCTTCTTTTATTGCGCCGATCGCACTTCCACTCCAATCTCGAGTGGGCGCCGCAGGTACGACTTGAGCGGGTTCGATAAACAGATTTTCTAATTGGTAGGAGCCAATTGAATTACCAGATGCTGTAGACGCTGTAGACGCTGTAGACGCTGTAGACGCTGTAGACGCTGTAGACGCCGTGCTGCGAATCGAATGTTGTGGCGTCATGGAAGCGGCCGCCTCAGCGAATGTTGTAGGGGTCATCTGCGTGCCTGCGTCAACGCCTATACCTGTTGCCACTGTTTGGGTTGAAATATTGTTGTTGAATGGCGTTGTCACTTTGCGCCAGAAGAGTTTTTTGGGAGCATTGAATCTATGCCCGAAGAAAACATCACCTTCTCTGGCGGTCACCCGCGGTACGCTCAGCGAAGAGGCGCTGTCAGTTTGGGTGCCAATACTGGCGACCTTGCCCGCTCCCTTCGCCGCCAACCTGCTGTAACCTATGACCCCCAACGTACTCAGTGCACTGGCAATCCCCAGCCCGAATGCCCAGTCATTAACCGTTTCGTTCATTGTCACCAGCCCTACCGCAGAAACAACTGTGGCAGCCACGTCAGTTGCCAGGCTGGCTGCGCCGAGCGAGAACGCCAGGGTTAAGCCCGCCGGCGGCAACAGGATGATACTGACCACAGCGAACACAGCACCCAGCGCTACACCAAGCCAGGAGCGCCAGTCGGCCTTGGGCTTGGGTTGTGCAACGGGGGGCACGTACGGGTGCTCGGTGCTGTTACGCATGCCGTAATGGCCGCTTGGGTCGTACCAGTTGACTGGGTTGCCGCCGCAGTACACATACGGGTTGATACCGGCATTTTCTGGTGACGCCGAGTCCGGGCTGTGGAAGCGCATCAGCCCTGGGTTATAGGCGCGGTAGCCGCGCCCCAGCAGCGACCAGCCCAGGACGCGTTCGCGGACTTCGCCGTTGAAGCCAAGCAGGCCCACCAATGGGTCGTTGTCCGGTGAGTCGCCATAGGCGGTGTAAGTATTAGCGTGCAGTTCATCTTTGCTGCATTCACCAATCACGCTGTTCGCCGCGTCGGTCATGAACAAGCGGTTGTCTGCGGTGCTGGCAGGGCGTTGCAGGCCCAGGGGGCGCTCGCCTGCGTACAGGTACTCGGTGAGCAAGTCGGCGTCGCGTGTACTGGATAACCGGTAGCCCTGGTAACGGCGCGTCACTTCCGCGGCTTGCTCATGGCGCACACCTATCAGGTCGTTGTGGCCGTCATAGCGGTAACGGTAAAGGGGTTGCCCATCGCTGGAACGTTGCACTTCCTGCAGGCGACCGCGGTCGTCGTATACCAGCTTGTTGCCCTGCTCATCGTTCAGCAAGTTGCCCTCGGCATCGTGCTCGAAGGCCTGGCGGGCTGGGTAATCTGGCTGCAGCGAGTGCTCTGCCAGTTTCAGGATGAAACCGTCGTAGGTGTAGAAAGCCTCGTCCGATGTGCCATCGGCAAAATCGGTATAGCACTCGGTCAGGTTGTTCAGTTCGTCGTAGACGAAAAACTGATTCTTGATAAACCGCCCAGCCCCGTTTTGTGGCAAGGCAGTGCCTTGACAGTTGTGCTGCTCCAAGCGGTCGAGCGTATCGTAGTCAAAGGTTTCCAGTAAGAGTTGCTTGCCGTCACGGGTAAGGGTACGGCTACGTAGCTGGTCATCTTCCTGCCATGTCAGGGCGATGCTTTGGCTGAGGGTGGTGCCATCGTGCCGTGTGAGGGTTTGCTCGCGATTTATTTCCCTACCCAGCTCATCGTAAGTTTGCAGGCACACCAATACCTGGGTGTTGGTCAGATCTTGGGTGGTGGTTTTCCACAGCCGTCCGAGAGCGTCATACTCGAACTGGGCAACCAGGTCGCCCTGGCAGGTCTTTTCAAGTTGGCCCAGGTCGTTGTAGGTGTGGTCCACCTGAACGCCGTCGCTTTCCCAATAGCCTAACTGCAAGCCCTGCAACGAACTGCGGTAGTCGCAATGGTGGCCGATGGCGCCCTCGCCCCCCCATTGGGTTCTCAGCAGGTAGCCTTGATCGGTGTAGGTATAGCTATGCGTGCCTTGGGCGTCGCTGGCCGAGCTGATGGACGAGGTCCTGGCATCGTAATCGAACGTAGCGCTCATACCTGTGTTGACGTCGATCTGGCTGGGTTGGGCAGAGCGCGAAGGGCGGTAGTGGTAGGTGAAGGTGCGCTGCCCCGTCGTGCGGGTTTCTAGCAGCGAGGTGTTGCGCCTGTAGGTGTAAGTTTCCTTTTGCTTGCCGGCCGTCAGGGACTTTAAGCGCTCCAGGCCATCGTAATCCCGTTGCCAGGCAAGGGTGGGTTCAAGATCTTTACGACGCTCGACCAGCAGCTGTTCGGGCAACGGGGCGGCACTGTGCAGCGCGAATCGGCTGAGCACGGCCGACCGGTCGGGCCGTTCGGTACGGGTCACCCGGCCTTCGTTGTCGTAGGCGTATTTACTGATTCGGCTGACCGGCTTGTCGTTTCTTTTGAAGGTGTGTTCTTCAAGGGTGCAGCGGCCAAGGCCGTCGAAGCTGTAATCCCGGCGGCCGATGACCTGGCCTGCTTCATCAAGGCGGTATTGAGAGGCAGCCTGATCGAAGCGATTGCTTTCGATAACGTGCTGCTGCTGACGCACACCAGGGTTTTCTGGTGCTTCGAGCCAACGGGTGACAATGTCGCCTGCTTCGCCAAACGGCGAAAATTCGCTGTGCTGGGTAATGCCGTTGGGCAAGGTGGTCTTGCACAGCTTGCCCCATGCATCGTATTCGAAGGTGGTTTTCAGCGTCAGGGTCTTGTCGTCGAGGTAGTCGAAGGAGGTTTCGTCTATCAACTGGCCCAGTTCATCGTAGTTGCGCTGTGCTACCCGCTCACGCTTGCGTGGTTTCTCATCGCCCGCTGCGGTGTCTGGGCCTTGTGCAACTTCCGCTTCGCGTTCTCCGGTCACCATGCGGCTGCAGCCATCGAAGGTGAGCACGGTGATCACGCCGGTACTGCTGGTGACCGACTGCGTGGCCAGCCCGGCGGCGCCTTCTTCGGGATGGTTCACTAGCCCGTACTGATAGCGCTGCTTGGACTCCTCCATGCCCTGGCCCGGCGCTAGGGTTTCCTCCACCACGCGGGCCAGGGCGTCGTAGCGGCGGCGAATGCTGTTGCCGGTGTCATCTTCTTCGTAAACTTTCTGACCATGCAGGCTAGATACGGCCATGCTGGTGGTCTTTTGCACCAGATCGAAGCCGAGCATGGTTTCATCGGTCCAGTACTCCAGGCCATGGACGTCGTCGACGACCTTGCGGTACCCCCATTCGATACGTGAACTGCGGCTTTCAATGACCCGGCGCACCGTGTCGGTACTGTCGTCACCATAGCGAGTGGTTACCTGGTAGTCAGGGCGGCCGTGCAGGAAGGCGTTGTCAGGCAGGTTCAGGTAGCCCCGTTCCACCTTCAGCAGTAGCTGTTCGCGCTCACCGGGCTGGTTGGCATTGAACACTTGCAGCACTTGTTCTCCACAGGGCGCAAGCCATTGGCTCGCCTGGCCAAGGCTGGATAGCGCCGAGAAAGCTCTATAGGTCAGCCGGGTGCGTTGCACGGGGGCGTCGTCGGGCATATCTGGCACGGGGTAAACCGTCTTGCATTTCAAATGGCGCCCAAAGCCCTGCGGGTCAGGCGGACAGGCCCAGGTGTCTCCGTCTTTTTCGCCTTCCTTGTCATAGTACTCGTAGGTGGTGCGTACACCGTTGGGGGCTTGCTCCTCGGTGACGTTGCCGTAATCGTCGAACTGGGTGATCGCGGTTTCCAGGTGCAACTTGCTGGCGTCATCACGCAGCTTCCAGCGTTTGGTGATGGTCTTGGGCAATTGGAAGTAGCGCGGCTGATCGTCGAAACCGATGCCGGGGCGTTCATGGAAAACAGTTTCGGTTTCTTCGATATGGCCATCCTGTTCGAGGGTTTGCCTGGTCATCAGGTGGTAGCGGTTGAACGTCTGTGTCTGCTTGCGTGCGACCTTGCCTGCTTTCCAGTAATGGGCGGTGACGCTGTAGCGGTAGGAGGATTGAGCGCGGTACAGGTTGTCTTCGCCGTCGTCACGCCAGCTGATACCGCTGTTGGTGCCGACAAAGCTGTTTGCCACTTCGATGTTGTTTTCCTCGTCGAAGTGCTTGTAGGTGTAGGTCGTCCTCATCGGTGGCTGATCGGCGCGGGGCTTGACTTCATGGCTGGTCACCCTTGGCCAAGCCCTTTGAGGGTTTGTCCCGGGCAGCAGATGGCCAGGGTCGTCATTCTCACCGTAGCGGATCTCCTCCACTGTGCCCGAGGGTGCGGATACTTTGGCAAGGCAGGTTTGACCGCGGGCGGTGGTGTAGCCGAAGCGCCAGTTGCCGCCCACTTCAGGAGGCAGTTTTACCTCAACCAGTACTCGGTTTTTAAGTTCCAGCATGTAGCGCATGAACGGAAGGCCTTCAGCACCGGCCCCAGGGTGAGCATCAATGGTTACCCTGCCATCGGTGTACTTCAACGCCAGCAGCTGTGCGCCATAGTCATCAACGATTTTTTCCAGCCGGCGGTTTTCAGGGACGTAGCTGAGGGTTATCCCGTGGCCGGAGGGCGCCCTGACTTTGCTGGGCAGCGCAATTGGGTTGAGCACATCGTGCAGGGTCAGTATTTCCACGAGGCCAGACTTGTGCTCCACCCGGTACGAGCCATTTTCGCCGTCGTCGTAAAAGTGAAAGCTATGAATTTTCTTTTCACGCATAGCCGGTTGCGGACCACTGCCTGTGACCTTGTAGCTTTCCCCTGTGTGCAAGGTAAGCATCTGGGTTGCGGGGTCGTATCGGGTCAATGCCAACTGCCAGCCGGTGCCAAAACCCGAGTCTTGTGTGTTGAACGGGCTGTACGACAGGCGCAAGGGCAGGTTGGGGCCGGTCAGGTCATTGCCGGCCGGCATTTGCAAGTCGATCGCCAGGTTGTATTGGCCCGTGCGCTGATCGATCTGGTTTTGTACAAAGCTCTGGAAGTTGGTGGCGTTGCTGTGAGCACCCGGAGAACTGGCCATGTTCAATTACCCCTCCCGGCAAAGGTGACTACGACACAGGCGAGCTCTCCTTGCTTGATTGGGTCACCTTTGCCGATCACCCTGAAGCCACGGCTTGGCGCACTGCTATCGAGGCCGTTGTTGGTCAGGTAGCCCGGTTTCTCGGGGCTACCGGCGTAGGTCCATATTTTGTCGATGCCTAATTTTTCCAGCGAAGCGTTGGCTCGGCTTGTATCGAGTTCAACCCAGGCGCTGTTGGCCTTTTCACAACGCTCGTTACTCGTCAGCAGAAGCGTCGATTTGATCGGTACGTTCCGAATGCGGATGGCATGCGGCGCTATGACACTACCGTCTACTTCAGCGCACTCTTTTTTGGGGAGCAGTTTCTGGGGTAAGCCGCCGGGTATTGCCGTCAGTTCCAGCCCGCAAGAAGGCTCGGTGTTGTTATCCACTGTCTGGAACAGGGCGAGCATAGGCGTTGTGTCGGCCTGGGGTGAATCTGCGATGCCAGCACCCAATGCGGCTGTGCCATACACAAGCACGGGTGTGGCCAACATCAACTGTTTCATGGCCGATGGGATGGCGAGGCGCCTGCAGTTTAGTAATCTCATTGTTAGGCTCCCTGTTCGTTCAGGTGACTTGAACAGTTAAAAGAAACGTATATATGTCGTTGGGTGAATAAGGCTGTGTGTTCGGAGCTTATTGAACTTGTCGGGGTGTGACACCTATCAGAATTAACAGGTGCGCTAAAGGTGCCTGCGTGGGTATCGAGGGGCATGCAGGTTTTTGAAGGGTTGTCACCTGGTAGATTTATCAGGTGCAAGCGTGCCTTGAGCGGGCGTGCTACCTGTTATTTCTGCCAGTAGCCAGCCATGGGCAGTAGTCTGAAAACTAGGGGCATCTCAACCCGCCTGGAGCCTGTTCATGGTGCCTCAACGCCCAGTGGAAAATAGGGGACAACAGTCCCTGCGTAACCCCGCACCTGAAATCCCTGCGCAAAATGCGTTGGGTGAAATTGATGTCAATAAACTAAATGGCCAGCCGTTGGAGTTTTTGATCAAGGATGCGGACTTGAAGTTCGGTCAGAATATCTACCCGGTCTGGCGAGGCATCGCCGCAGACGGCACGCCTTTTGATGAACTGGGTGCGCAATGTGAAGTGCCTGTGGACTACGACACTACAAGAACGATGGTGGCCGACGTTTCTAATCGTTTTGTCGAACCCTTTGATGGTGGGTGGGCATTTTTATCATACAAAGTTGATGACTCGGCAGAGAGCACCCCGGATTCAAAGCGCATCTTTTGTTACTTGGGTTTGCGCGACCGTGGCGATGTTGCCGAAGCCCTGGCGGTTGCGCAGGCGCGAGAGTCGCATGACCGCGTGATTGTCGCAGCAGACCTTGAAACAGAGGGTGTGCGTTTGCTGGCGCCAAGTTATCGGGCCATGCAGGCCGGCGACCGCATCGAACTGGTGGTGCGCAAGTTCAATGCGACAGGCGACGAGGTAACGCCACCGGCCAGCGAGTTGTTTGAGGTGACCGAGGCCAATGTGGGCGAACCTTTGCAATGGCAGGTGGCCAAGTCGCATTTTATTCGCGTGCAGGAGGGCAGGGTAGCGTTTCAGTACACCATCACGCTGGTCGGTAACGGCGAAGAAGTTGCTTCCCCTGTGCAGGAAATGGCAGTAGCAAGGGCTTCGAGCCCCGTTGACCTGTTGCCAGAGGCTAAGCTCGATGGTTTTACGGGGGCGCCGCTTGACCCTGGCAAGTTTCCCGACGGGGTAACTGTGCGTGTGCCGGTAAACCCCGATTTGCAAGCGGGGGACTACTTGCTTCTGCACTGGAAAACACCTCTCAAGACCGAGCCTGAGGTGCAGTTCGCGCGTATGGATGCCAGCAGCCTGCAAAGCGATGAAACCGTGTTTCGAGTTGACGCGGCGTTGCTTGTGCCGGGTGATCACCAAGTGTTCTACCAAATTGCGCGTGCGGGCCATGCGCTGACTTCGCATCGCCTGGATATCGCGTTCGAAACGGCACGCAACCTTACCGCGCCAGGTATTGAGCGCGCCAGTGAAGATGGCATTGGCAAGCAAGTACTCTTGGCGGACAGCGCAATTTTAGGGGCTTACGTCACGGTGCCTGATGTGTCTTTGCGCCCTGGCGAACACTTTGAGGTTCACTGGGACGGTTATGAGCATAACGGCAAGCAGATTACCACCACGCCGGTGGAGGAAGGCGGCCGACGCTTCAAGATTGACCCCAGCGTGGTGGCTGCGAACATGCACCAGACCGGCGCGGATAACAGCAGGCGTTTTAAAGTGTTCTACCACATCGTCGATGACGAGGGGGGGCGCTCGGCGGCGTCCCAAGCTGTGGACTTGCGTGTTCAGCCGCTGACGTTCGGTAACAATATCAAGTGCACACAAGCCCAGACCGACGGCGAACTTTGGCGGTCCAAGCTTGTTGCGAACGGTGCAATGCTCGAAGTGTCCGGCGCGTTACTTTGGCCGTTCGCTGCGCCAGACCAACCGTTCACACTGGCCATTCAAGACGGCGTCATATTACGGGACCGAGTGCCGGTCACACCTGTCGAATTCGCTAACAAGCGGATACAGCAATGGTTGAGTGTTGCAGTTTATAACGGCTTGGACGAAGGCAAACAGTACACCATCAGCGGGAATGTCAGCTTCGACAAGGGCGACAGTTGGCATAAACTTCTGCCGCTGTTAATCATTCCTAAGAAGTCAAAGTAAACGAAGCCGGCGTTGGCCTAAATCCGCCTGACGGTCGGGTTGGCGTCGCACCAATCGATGCATGGGACGTGGAGACTAAAGCGATGAAAATTGAAGGTCCTGTAGTGGCTCAAGCGGTAGAAAGTCAATCACTTGAAGCATTTTATAAAGAAATGGATGCGGGCCCTAAAACATGGGGTTGGGACGCGCTGTTAGTGTTTTCTAGGGGCGCTACAAACGCGTTGCTCTCGCAGGAGTACATTGATCGGGCGCATATTCCGGAGTTGTTCTTTCCCGATTTACCCGATGGCAACGTCGACTCCGGGAATGGTATCGACCATGTCTTGCTCGGGCTGCGTCTCGACAAGGCGAGGCTGTCTTTCGAAAATGCAAGCTTGAAGAGCCCGAAAGCTAAGTTGCAAATGCGTCTGGTCGGGGGGAAGCATCTTGAAGTGCTCGAAACATTTCTGGATGGCAAGCCGGTCAGGAGCGTGCAAGCCCTGATCCTCTATAACGCCGCTGCGCACGCTGTGCTGGATATGAACATTACGTTAAGCGCCGTAGCCGGTACCGTTGATAAAAGCGGTAAAGTTTTACTTGATATAAATGAAGGTTATGAGCATCTGTTCAGTGGTGGCGGCACTGGGCCTGA